>RFQK01000031.1 GCA_009925045.1 Methylococcaceae bacterium | reverse complement strand
GGGGTGTATCCCGCGTTGTGTCTGGAATTGAGACTTAATAAACAGTACAATGTCGTTTCCAAATGCGGTTTCAGACAAAATCGTACTTGGGGATTTAGTTTTAATTTGTAGGAGTTTTTCGCATGGCAATAGGCACTGTAAAGTGGTTTAACAACACCAAAGGATTTGGATTCATTCAACCTTCAGAAGGAAGTGAAGATGTTTTTGTTCACCACACGGTGATTTTGGGAGACGGTTTCAAAACCTTAGCACCCGGTCAAACCGTTACATTTGAGATCGAGTCAGGCCCTAAAGGCTTAACCGCTACCAATGTTGCAAAAAATTAAGTCCACGTAATTCGGTCAAAAAAGGCTCTTGGCAACAAGGGCCTTTTTTTATGTCTGCAGAAACTATTGGCTGTCACAAATCGGTCGGTATAATGAAAGCACTCCCACCTATTTGGATAACTCGCCATGGCCCGAGAATTTACTTCTTTAAGACAATTAGATACGCCTGTTAAGGTGTTGTTCACGGGGTATTTATCCAGTGTTGCGGTGGGCTATCTGATGGCCTTGATTCAGATTTTATTCACCCATGGGATGGCGGATGGGAAATTCGGTCTTTCCATCGATGATATCGTTTACAGTTATTACGGCAACCGATCCGGGACTGTGCTGGAAACTCAGCTTAACGGCGCAATGAAGGAAAACGCCAGTGAGCAGGAGCGGTTTAAGATTATTCAATGGGTGCGCGATGGTGCCGATAAGGAAGATTATAGCGATAGCGGTGTTGAAACCATCATTCAACAGCGTTGTGTTATGTGTCATAGTGGCCAGACTTCCTTGCCCAACTTCAATGATTTTAATGTCCTGAAAGAACTGTCTCGTCAGGATGACGGCGCTACCTTTAGTTCCTTAACCCGGGTTTCCCACATCCATCTCTTTGGTATCAGTTTTATTTTTATGTTCGTCGGCCTGATTTTCAGCTTTGCCGAAACCAGTACCACTAAATATAAATGTATCGCGATAGGCATGCCCTATGTATTTCTGTTAGTGGATATTTTGTCTTGGTGGCTGACCAAACTGGATCCCATGTTTGCCTGGCTAGTGATTATGGCGGGTACCGGTATGGCGGTATCATTCTTCTTTATGTGGACAGTGTCAGTGTTGGAAATGTGGTGGTTCGATAAAGCTTTTGTCAATGTCGATGGTGAGCCGCATCCGCGCTGGAGCGAAACATTTGAAGCCAAACTGAAAGAGCATGGTGTGGACGTGATGTTGCTTAAATTGTGGGCTGTTAGTCGTGAAACAACGATTAAGCTCAGTCAGCAAGTCTGGACGCAATTGCAAATCTGGTTGGGCAAAAAATAAAACAGCCTCAAGGGGTGGCTTTTACCGAATAGCCGAGGGCACGAATGGCCTCGGCCATGGTTTCCAGTTCGGCTAGGCTGTAACTGCTAATTTCAGTGGCTTCGGCCTGAAAAGACTGTCGGGCTACACTGTATAGCAGCACTTCGGCAATTTTGATCTGTTGAGTTTTAAGTCTGGCTAGCAAGTCTAAATAAGCCTGTTGCTCATCGCTCGACCAGGCATTCTGGAAATGCAGCATGCAGGTCTGAATCCGTGTTGTACAGAGTTGACTGGCCAGTTCTAGGTTGGTCATTAACTGGCGATCACTCAGGCTGCAATGGTTAATCAGTTCTCTCCCCGCTGCACTCGCACTGTCAATCTTAAACCACACTTCACCGTTAAATTTAGCCAGAGTCTTTAAGCCTTGCTGAACATGGCTTTGGTGAATCAGACTGCCATTGCTGATCAAAATGAAACGACAATCTGGAAATAAGCCCCATTGCCGGCCGATTTCGCCAATTAATGCCACTGCTTGGTCAAAGTGTTTAAGACTGGTCGATTCACCGTTACCAGAGATCGCCAGATCTTTAATCTGCCGTTGTTCAACAGGTACTTGGTAATCGTCAAAGAACTCGCCATTCAGCACATAGTCGAGTACAAAATTGAGTTCAGCCGATAGTTTGGCAAAATCCATATCTGGCGCAGTGCCGCGCTGCAAATCAGGTACCTGACAATAAACACAACGCCAGTTGCAGGCATTATTAGGATTGAAATTGATGCCTATCGACAAGCCGCCGGCTCGACGTGACATGACCGGATAAACATCGAGGTTGTTTCCATAGTAATAAGGTACCGCGACGCATGGCGTAACCCAAAAAGCGACCGGTATCACCCATCACCGCGATGGTGCCGGCTAGCATCCGTGAACCACAATAGTCGCCGGCATTGCCTTCAATCAGAATCTGACCGCGGCGCATATGATCACCCACCCGGGCTCCGGCATTGCCTTTCACCAGAATAGTGCCGCCTTTCATGCCTTGTTTGTTACCGGGTAAGGCACCGCCAATAAAGTCACCAGCATTGCCATGAATCTCGATGAGGCCGTTTTTCATTTCACAACCGCTGTAAATGCCGCTATTGCCTGTGACCACAATCGCACCGTTTTTCATATTGAGACCGAGATAAGCACCGGCGTCGCCGTTGACGGTGATACGGCCGCCGTCAAGTTGCTTGCCGATAAAATCCAGTTTGTCGCTGCTGGCATTGAATACAATGTCTTGCGCATCATCGCCGCTGATGCTGAAAACTTCGTCGACGCGGCGCTTAGCCTTGCCGTTTTGCAGTTCCAGTGCCGCGATTTCTGCCAGACTCAGGCCTTGCAGATTTTGGCTAACCAAAGGTGACAGATCCAGTCGCTGTGCGGGAGTCTGTTTCAGGCTGAAAGTTAAAGCGCTCATGCCATGATCTCCTGTAAGTGAAAGTGGAATGGACCTAATTTACCGCCGTAATTACCGGCGCTGATGCGACGGATACCGTTGGCAGCCCCCAGTTGACAGACGGCTTCAATACCGACGCGCATGGCTTTGTCGATATCTTCTTTACTAAGACCGTCGATCACGATTTCCATCACCGATTCGATTTCAGGTGACAATTCGGTTTTGGTCATCCCTTTTAAAGTCGGGCAGAATGCGTCGTTGGTCGAAGCACCCAGGGCAGGATACTTAGAGCCAACTTTGGAGCCGGAACGAACCACACCGCCTGGGAAAGGCATGATCACATTCGGGATTTGTTTCATCGCTTCAATGGCTGCTTCACAGGCGGCCAGGGCTTGGGGTTGTGATTCGGCTAAGACCAGAAAATTACCGCCGCCAACTGCGTCTACCATACCGGTGGTGGCTTCGGTCAAGAATTCACCATCCATTACGGGTACGCGCCAATAGCGTTTGCCGGCAATTTTTTTGGCAATCTGAAAGCCATCACCAAAATAGCGTAGGTTTTTACCCAGTGGAATCGGTTTGCCGCCTTCAATACCGGCAAATAAAGCCGAGGTAGGTGAAGTCAGAACACATTGACCGGCACGGGTTTCTAATTGTTTAGCCAGGCCTTTACCACCCATGGCATAAATCATGATGGCAACGCCGGGACGGCCATCGGGGGTTTCTTCAGGGCTGAGTACACGTTCAATACCGGCTTCACAGCCGCAGGCGATGACCGAGGTGGCAAAGCCGGTCATGGCTTGTGCGGAGATCATGGCCCATTTTTCATTTTGTGCGGTAATGATGGCGCGGGTCGCCTTCATCGGGAAGGCTTCGGCGAATGTATTGTCTATGCTGACGCCGTTAATAATCATGCTACACCTCGTAGGGGATGAACGCTCAGACTGCCACGGCCGTCTTCGGTGATTTCGTCATCACTGATTTTAAAGTTACCGAGTTTCATCGTCAGGTAACGGTCAAAATAATGTTGTAGGTCACGTTCGATACTGAGGTCGTAATCAGGTTTGACGATATGGGTTGTCCCCCAGGTGACTTTAACCACCTCGCCATCTCTGACAACCAGTTCGCCGTCTTTAAACACATAATCAGGTTTGCTGAACATGGTCTGACGATCAGCATTTTCAGTATAGACGGTGATATCCGCCCAGTTGCCTTCAGCTAATGCACCACGGTCTTGCAAACCAATGATACGGGCTGCGCCGGCACGGGTCATGATCGCAATTTCGTTCAGTGTATATTCACGATCGATAGAGGCCAGTGTGGTCATTTTTTGTGCTTCAGGATGAATAGTGGCCAGCATATCGTTGCGGAAACTTTTATCCATCAGCAAACGGATCAAATGGGGATAGCTGGTAAATGGCGCACCATTCGGATGATCGGTAGTCAGGAAAATTCGCCAAGGATCTTCTACCAGCAAGAAAATTTCCAGACCAATCGCCCACTGCAAAGCATTAACGAAATTTTGGTCCTTATATTTGAATGGCACTACACCGCAGCCGGCGTCGCATTCAATATCCATGCACACCCATTTATTGGGGTTGGCAAAGCGGTGGTTCGCGTGCTGACGCATATTGTCACCGGAAGCAGTGACCGTCTGGCCAAACAGAATCTGGCCAACGTCAGCACTGATATTTGGGTTTTTATTAATCGCTTCGGCAATTTGTGCGGCGCCGGATGAGAACTTGAAATCGCCTTCAGTGCCATAACTGTGGAACTGAATATGCGTTAAGTGCATGGGTAAGCCTTCGACGCCCTGAATGGTATCCAGTGTAGTGTCGACATTGCCGGGTACGCCGAGGTTACAGCCGTGAACATGTAAGGGATGTTTAACCCCTATTTCTTGCACGGCTTTAGCCAGAGTTTGCAAGATCTGCCGAGGGGTGACATCGTAATGACTGTTTTTTTCGTCCAGATCCAGTTTGCGCTGGTTGAATTTAAACGCATTGATACCACCAGCGTTAACCACCTTGATACCAATACCCTTAGCGGCATTCAGGGTCCAGGCGACATAATCATTGATTGCCTTTTGGTCTTTTTGGGCTGTCAGCATTCGCAACAGAAAATCATCACTCCCCAGCATCACATAACCGCCTTTGTCGACGATCGGTGTGTCACCCATTTCCATATGCGCCTGACGGGCATTGATAGGCAGGACAGCGGGCTCGAAACAGGCGGTATAACCCATTTCAGCATAACGATAGCCAGCAATAAAGCTGGAAGGCATGGCATGACCATTGCCCGAGCGGGTCACTGAAGTGCGGGCCACGGGGTCCATTCGGTGATCTTCAGGTAACAGCGTGCGGGCGATATTGCCTTTACCACCGCCAATATGGGTGTGCATGTCGATTGCACCCGACATGACTACTTTGCCGCGTAAGTCATATTCCTGATCGACCGGACGACCATCGCTGGGCGGCGCCACGATGCGGCCGTTTTCTACATAAATATCCAGTTGTTGACCGTCTATGCCGCTGGCTGGATCGTAAACGCGTCCACCGGTAAGTTTTATCAGCATGTCGAGACCCTATAATGCGTGTTCAATAGCGGAAAGAACATCTGCGCTGCTTGGCAGCCCAGCATCACGTAATTTTTTCAGACGAATGGCAACGACATTGTCGAGGCGATAAGCATGGCCTGCGTGATCGATGCCCGGAGTGCCGATTGGGATGTACACCGCTGGCGCCTGATCAAACTGCATGCCGGCACGTCCTAAGACAATGCTGGGCACCTGGGTGTGGGGCGGACGGCTGTTTTGATTAAAGCTTTGTAACCATAGCAGTGCGTCGGCCTCACCGTTATTCAGTAAGGTCTGAGTGTCATACAAGAACGGATCGTATTCCGGAAAGCCACGGGCATAATTGACCCGGGCCGGATAACCGGTGGTCCAGCCACAGACTTGATTTGCGGTCTGATCGCCTTCTTTGCCACCCAGCGGGAAGCCAGAGCAACGGTTGCCTTGCAGATTGATATCTTTAACCAGGCTGCAAATGCTTTGAACCTTACCATCAGGACGGGTTGATGCTGATCCAGAAGGTGCTTTGCCCAGATAAATCACTTCACGATCCCCGGGTTTATCCAGGAACATGGCGTGTTCAGTCCACAGATAGCGCTCAAAGAATCGTGGTGCAAAACCTTCTACGTCGGTGCCAACTATCAGCAGCAAATCACAACGGTTTTTGATTTCAGCCAGTGTGCAGTTCATCCAGCCCGAGTCTTGCATGGCCAGTAAGTTGCGACGGGTAATATTGAAATTCTGATTATCGACCACGGCACCGGTTTTGTCAGCCAGAGCCAGTAGCGCGCGCATGCCATTGACGTCACTGGCGCAACCGCCGAAAACCGGTTGCTGCGTATTACGCAGAATCTCGGCCGCTTTCGCAACGGCTTGTTCTAATGTTGCTGTCTGGCCATTAATACTAGGCAGACTGTCACCGATGGCTTGTTCAAAAGCCGGGGTGTTGACTGCGCAACCATTGCTGGTGACGGTCAGTTGTGTGCCGTCGATCTGAATGCTCAGGTCGTCGGTGCCGATACCGCAAAATGGACTGGGTATCTCAGTGATTTCAGTCATACTGCTGTCCTCAATCGGGTTTGATATATTTAAAACGGGGGTCGTCCGGTGTACCTTCTAATACGCCGGGAGCAGTGGCAGCGGCATCCCAAAACACCACGTCTTCTATTTTGCGTGCCAGTTGCAGATCTTTTTCCGTGATGCCGTTTTCGGCATGACTCACCAGTTTGACGATTACAAAGGCATAGGAAACGCTGAGATCAGGATGATGCCAGGCTTTTTCGGCTAAGTGACCAATGGTATTGACCACCATCAGAGTTGCTTTCCAGCCGCTGGTCTTGATTTTGCGGCGTATCCAGCCATTTTCATAGGTCCAGTGTGGAAGTTCGCGTTCGAGTCGCTCTTTGAGCGCTTCGTCACGCAATACCGGGACTTTGCCATGCTCGGTCATCAAGCTATTTCACCACACGTAATTGCGGTTTGCTCGGGGGCGGTGTAGGCGGCTCTTCGTTGTCGCCTTCGGTTTGCTCTTCTGGATCAAAGAACATGCCTCTGCCGTTTTCACGGGCATAAATGGCCAGTACCGCCTGACTAGGAAACTGAATCCGTATCGATTTTCCAGAAAAACGGGCATTAAAGTGAATTTCGTCATTGCCCAGTAATAAACCCTGAATGGCTTCGGGGCGAATATTCAGCACAATACGACCGTCTTCAACAAAGTCGGTGGGTAACTGGACGTTGGGATATTCAGCATCGACCAGCAGATGTGGCGTCATGCCATTGTCCACTAACCATTCGTAAATGGAGCGGATCATATAAGGTTTTAATGGAGTCATTTGTGATTAGCAGCCATCATGGACTTTTCATCCATGCTTAGGCTTTCCTGAAAGGCTTTACGTGAAAACAAGCGACTGGCATAGCGGGTAATCCCTTTACCGAGACTGGGGATATCAATACCAATACTGGGCAGACGCCATAAAAAAGGAGCCATGACGCAATCAATCATGGAGTAGTCATCACTCATGAAATACTGAGAGGCTTCAAATACGGGGGCGGCTGCCAGCAAACTTTCTTTAAGCATTTTCTTGCTCTTAGTGTTTTTTTTGTCGCCCAGCGATTGAATCTCGTCTAAAAGGGGATACCAGTCCTGATCGATACGCTTGATGAGCATACGTGCATTAGCGCGGGCGACAGGATCCATTTGATGTAAGGCGGGATGAGGAAAACGCTCATCCAAATATTCCATAATGATGCGAGCATCATAGAGCACTAAATCGCGCTCAACCAGTGTGGGGGCGGTGCCGTTAGGGTTTAATTCCAGCAGTTCTTCGGGGGGGTCAGTTGGATCGTAGTACTCAATTTCAGCGGGTACGCCTTTTTCTTGCACCACAAGGCGGGCGCAGTGGCTCATGATGCATGTGGATGATGCATACAGAGTCATGGCGGATTTTCGGCTGGAGATGTTGGCCACGAAGAATAACCTCTTAAATTAAACGCGGTTGGTGCGGGCCAGATTGTAACACGGTTAAGTGTCGATTGGGGGCGGGGAGACTCAGGCAGAACAGCCTGAAAAAAGCCTCTGGAGCGCCCTAGAGCGCTCCAGAGAATGGCGTTTAGTGTACGTCTTTCCAGTACTCTTTTTTCAGTAAATAAGCCAATGCAATGATCATCAGGATGAAGAACAGTACATATTTGCCCATGGCTTGTCTTTCCAGTTGCACTGGTTCGCCGACATAGACGAGGAAGTTGACCAGGTCGTTGACCATCGTGTCGAATTCCTTGGCGGACATTTGGCCAGGTTGGTCAATTTTTAGGTCGGTCACGACTTCATGCCCGTCCACTTCGTGGATGACTGCAGTCTGAATCCCTTGCTGTTGCCAGAATACGCTGGGCATCGCTACATCTTTGAACACCCGATTGTTAACGCCAGTCGGTTTGCTCTTGTCAGCATAAAAGCCTTTCAGGTAGCTATAAAGCCAATCCGCACCCCGTGAGCGTGCGATCAAGGATAGATCTGGCGGCGTGGTGCCAAACCATTTTTCGGCATCATGGCCATTCATCGCAGAATGCATTTGGTCATAAATACCCGCGCTGTGTGGCGCGACATTTTTGAGGACTTCCGCTTCATCCAGTTTGAGATCTAAGGCAATCCGTTTGTAGCGTATGTGTTTAACCGAGTGACAACCCAAGCAATAAGTGACGTAGGTTTTAGCGCCTCGTTCCAAAGAAGCAGAGTCGGACAAATCAATATCGGCCGATTCCAGTTTAACTTCACCGCCGCTGGCGTGTGCGCCTAAGGACAGTACGAGTAAAAGAGTGGTTAATAGGCTTTTCATGGCTTAATCAAGGCTCGCTTTAAGTTGTTTAGCGAAACGTATCAGTACAGCTTTGATACCTGCGACATTGGCTTTTCTGCGTGTGACGGTCGCACCCGCAGCATCGCTTACTTGTTCGGTCAGCGTGACTTCGTCAACTAATGCCAATAGTTGTGGAATACGATCTTCCAAAGTTGGGTGTTCGGTCAGACGTTCTGGAACCGGTTTAGTTTTTTCCCAACGGGTATAAAGCGGCATCAATAAGAAGAAGCCGAAATAAACAGCAGTTAAAACACGTGCTACGGTGGTCGCACCAGGTGTTGCCGGTTGTGTGCCTAAATAACCCAAACCGATAAAACTGATGACGAACAAAAAGATTGCTTTTTTGAACAAACCACCACGGTAACGAATGGATTTGACTGGGCTACGATCCAGCCAAGGCAACATAAACAACACGACAATCGCGCCACCCATGGCGATAACACCGGCGAATTTGTCGGGTACCGCACGCAAAATGGCGTAGAAAGGTGTGAAATACCAAACCGGTGCAATGTGTTCAGGTGTTTTCAAAGGATCAGCCGGGATGAAGTTGGCGTGCTCTAAGAAGAAACCGCCCATTTCTGGCATATAGAAAATCACTACTGCAAAGAAAAACATAAACACGGCAACACCGACTATGTCTTTGACGGTGTAATAGGGGTGGAAGGCAATACCGTCCAGAGGGCGACCCTGCCAGTTAGTGTTTTGTTTGATTTCAATGCCGTCTGGGTTGTTTGAGCCTACTTCATGCAAGGCCACAATGTGCAGGAATACCAAAATCAGTAATACCAAAGGCACAGCAATGACGTGGAAAGCAAAGAAACGGTTCAGGGTAGCGTCAGAAACGACGTAATCGCCACGAATCCACAAGGACAACTCATCACCAACGACTGGGATCGCACTGAACAGGGAAATAATAACCTGAGCCCCCCAATAAGACATCTGGCCCCATGGCAACAGATAGCCCATAAAGGCTTCGGCCATCAGGCAGACGAAGATCAGCATGCCAAATATCCATATCAGCTCACGTGGTTGTTTGAATGAGCCGTACACCAGCCCACGGAACATATGCAGATAGACGACAATAAAAAATGCTGACGCGCCAGTCGTTTGGGCGCATAGTAATGCGCCATGTGATCGTTCCACAGATCAGAGAGCGGGAATCTTTCCAGAAACCACTCTGAGCAATTATTCAGTCGTTGTTTCATGCTTTAGACCCCTCGTTGTCTTCGCCAATAATGATGAGGTTGTCGTTTACATAACGGTAAGGAGGAACCTCAAGATTGCTAGGTGCAGGAACACCACGGAAAACGCGGCCAGCCAAATCAAACCAGGAGCCGTGACAAGGACAGAAGAAGCCGCCTTTCCAATCAGGACCTAAGTCATTGGGGGCAACTTCCGGACGGAAGGTGGGTGAACAACCCAAGTGAGTACACAAACCAACAGCCACAAAAATTTCCGGCTTGATGGAGCGCATGGAGTTTTTGCTCGACTCAGGTTGACTGGATTCAGCCGACTGTGGGTCAGCCAGTTTGCTATCCAAAGTCACCAGTGTCGCCAGCACTTCTGGAGTTCTGTTCAGAACCCAGACAGGTTTGCCACGCCAAGCAATACGAATCAATTGGCCGGTTTCCATTTTGCTGAGATCGACTTCAACGGGTGCACCTGCTGCCATTGCTTTGGCACTGGGTTGCATCTGCGAGAGGAATGGCACGGCCATATAGCCTGCGCCCACTGCGCCAACTACCGACAAAGCGGTAGTCAGAAACTGGCGTTTTGACTTATCGACGCCTTCTTCGATCATGTGTAAAGCTCCTGTGTGAGGTCTGATGCTTATACTTTCACATCAGTTATTATAATTTTGCGGCAAATATTAACCTACTGCTGGCATTATTAGAAGATGTTCTTGCTTTCACTCATGGTCATCTACGCCTTTTATGCCTGCCCAAATGCACAGTGAGTAGGGTGCTGAAACTGCAATGCCTATGGTTTTGAAGCGTTTGTCCGCTCCGGGGTGTTGATTCTGCAATTAACTCGCCGGCTGCAGGGCAAGCTGTAAAGCCTTTAAAAAGCTCAGGTTTTCTTCAGGTGTGCCCACGGTCACCCGCAGACAGTCTGTGAGCAGGCCGCCCTGACGCGACAGATTTTTAATTAAGATGCCTTGTTGTTTG
>RFQK01000004.1 GCA_009925045.1 Methylococcaceae bacterium | reverse complement strand
TGGCTGCATTGCCACCTGTTGCATAAACACGGGCAGCACCACGAATCAGTTCCGGATCAACACCGGTGATTTCGAAAACAGCTTCGGGTGAGAATTTGTCCTGAGCAACAAAGGTTTTCCACTTTTCATAGGAATCGACTTCGCATTTATCCAAAGCAAACTGCTCATCCATCAGGCCTTCAGTGACGATCACGTGCGCTAAGGCTGTGACGACGGCAACGTTACTGCCTGGTTTCAGTTTTAAGTGATAGTCAGCCACAATGTGTGGACTGTTGTCGACCAGGTCAATAGAGCGAGGGTCGACGACAATCAGTTTGGCACCTTGGCGTAAACGGCGTTTCATTAAGGAACCAAATACCGGGTGACCATCGGTAGGGTTGGCGCCAATCACTAAAATAACATCAGATTTCAGAATCGAATCGAAGGTCTGAGTACCTGAAGATTCGCCCAAGGTTTGCTTCAAACCATAACCAGTTGGTGAATGGCAAACGCGAGCACAGGTGTCGACGTTGTTGTTGCCAAACCCGGCACGGATCAATTTTTGAACCAGATAAGCTTCTTCGTTGGTACAACGTGAAGAAGTCAAACCACCGACCGAGTCTTTGCCGTATTTAGCTTGAATTTCTTTAAAGCGACGGGCTGCATATTGAATCGCTTCATCCCAGCTGACTTCACGCCATGGCTCGGCAATATGATCACGAATCATCGGTTTGGTGATGCGGTCTTTATGCGTGGCATAACCAAACGCAAAACGGCCTTTCACACAGGAATGACCATGATTAGCACCGCCGTTTTTGTCAGGTACCATGCGCACCAGTTGCTCGCCTTTCATTTCGGCGCGGAAAGAACAGCCGACACCACAATAGGCGCAAGTGGTCACAGTGCTGTGTTCAGGTTGACCGACGTCAATGACTGATTTTTCAATCAAAGTGGCAGTCGGGCAGGCTTGAACGCAGGCGCCACAGGAAACACATTCGGAATCCATGAAAGCCTGATCTTGGCCTGGAGATATGTGTGATTCAAAACCACGACCGTCAATCGTGAGTGCGAAGGTGCCTTGCACTTCTTCACAGGCTCGGACACAACGTGAACAAACGATACATTTGGACGGGTCAAAGCTGAAATACGGGTTACTTTCGTCTTTTTCTGAGCACAGATGGTTATCACCTTCGTAACCATAACGCACTTCACGTAAGCCGACCTGGCCGACAGTGTCTTGTAGTTCGCAATTACCATTGGCAGAACAGGTCAGGCAATCCAGCGGGTGATCTGAAATATACAGTTCGGCAATCCCGCGACGCAATTCACCCAGTTTTTCATTTTGGGTACAGACTTTCATGCCTTCAGCAACCGGTGTGGTACACGAGGCTGGGTAACCGCGAGCACCTTCGATTTGTACCAGACACATCCGGCAAGAACCGAAAGGATTCAGGTTATCGGTCGCACAGAGTTTAGGAATTGTAATCCCGGCATCCACTGCAGCACGCATCACGGAGGTGCCGGCACTGACGGTGACTGAATGGCCATCAATCTCAAGGGTGACCAAATCAGTACTGGCACTTGCTGGGGTGCCGTAATCGGTAGGTTTATTCACTGACATAGTTGTATCCTCGTATTCGATCAGGCTTTGTCTTTCGACAGACCAAAGTCTTCAGGGAAATGGTTCAAGGCGCTGAGCACCGGAAAGGGTGTCATGCCGCCCATTGCACACAATGAACCGAAGGTCATGGTATTGCACAAATCTCTCAGTAATACCGTATTTTTGTCCTTTTCGATATTGTTGACGATCTTGTCTATGACTTCCACGCCGCGCGTAGAGCCTATCCGGCAAGGTGTGCATTTGCCGCAAGATTCTTCAACACAAAATTCCATTGCATAACGTGCCATATCAGCCATGTTGCTGGTGTCATCGTGGACCACAATCCCGCCATGGCCCAAAACGGCTTGCATAGCAGCAAAGGCTTCATAGTCGAGCGGGGTATCAAACTGGCCTTCGTGAACATAAGCCCCTAGAGGGCCACCGACTTGCACCGCGCGAATCGGACGTCCGCTGGCTGAGCCACCGCCGTAGGTATAGAGGATTTCACGCAAGGTAATACCGAAGGCCGCTTCGAACAGACCCGGATGCTTAATGTTGCCGGCAATTTGGATTGGCAGCGTACCGCGTGAACGGCCCATACCGTAGTCACGGTAATACTCACCACCTTTGTCCAGAATAATGGGCACTGAAGCCAGCGAGATTACGTTATTGACAATGGTCGGCTTGCCAAACAAGCCTACGATTGCCGGTAAAGGTGGTTTGAAGCGAACTAAACCGCGTTTACCTTCCAAGCTTTCCAGCAGCGAGGTTTCCTCACCACAAATATAAGCGCCGGCGCCACTGCGCACTTCTAGGTGGAAAGTTTTGCCGCTGTTTTGGATGTTTTCACCCAAATAGCCACGGGCATAGGCCGCATCAATGGCTTGATTCAAAGCGATTTTGGCATGTGGGTATTCTATACGCAGATAAATATAACCCTGAGTCGCACCCACTGCCAGCCCTGCAATTGTCATGCCTTCAATCAGCACGAACGGGTCGCCTTCCATAATCATGCGGTCTGAGAAAGTACCTGAGTCACCTTCGTCCGCATTACAAACAATGTATTTTTGTTCGGCAGGGGCGTTGAGGACGGTGTTCCATTTAATGCCGGTTGGGAACGCCGCACCACCACGACCACGCAGGCCTGAGTCTGTGACTTGTTTAACGATGTCGGCCTGAGTCTGTGACTTGTTTAACGATGTCGGCTGCTTGCAGTTTGAGTGCATTGTGCAGACCGCGGTAGCCGTCATGGGCTAAATAATCGTCAATATCGACGGGGTCGGTCAGACCGACACGAGCAAAGGTCAGGCGATTCTGGTCTTTAAAATAGGCCAATTCTTCAATATTGCCTAAAAAGAGAGGATGTTGTTTACCTTCCAGTAAGCCAGCAGCCAATAAATCACTGACGTCGCTAGGGTTGACGGGGCCATAGGCCACACGACCTTCTGCGGTTTCAACTTCGACTAAAGGCTCCAGCCAGAACAGGCCACGTGAGCCGTTGCGAACGATCTCAATTTCTTGACCTAGAGCAGCGGCTTGGGTCTGAAATGCGGTAACGACGTGTTCGGCGCCTAATGACAGAGCAGTTGAATCGCGAGAAATAAATAAGCGGGTCATTATTCGGCACCTTTACTGGCAATAAGTTGATCGAATTTTTCCGGGCTTACACGACCGTGAACTTCATCATCAATGGTCATGGCAGGTGAACAGGCGCAGTTGCCTAGGCAATACACGGGTTCGAGGGAAAAACGGCCGTCAGCAGTGGTTTCATGAAAATCTATGCCCAAGGTTTGTTTGGCATGGGCTTCTAAACCTTTGCTATTCATGGACTGACACGATTCAGCACGGCAAATGCGTATGGTGTGTTGGCCGGGTGGGGTTTGTCTAAAATAGTGATAGAAGGTCACAACACCGTGCACTTCGGCTTTTGATAAGTGCAAAGCACTGGCAATGTCAGCAATCGCAGATGGATGAATATAGCCCAGCGTGTCTTGAATACCGTGCAGAATAGGCAATAAATTGCCAGGCATCGATTGATGGTCTTCCAGTATTTGCAGTACAGTGGCTCTTTGTTTTTGATAGTCTTGCATCATCTGCTCGGTAGTTAATGACGAAAAAATTCCATCCAATATTTAATCATGAAAAGGTGGCGATTGGCAATTTGCCATAATCGCTACACCCCGCGAATTTCCTCAGAAAACATAGGAAATCGGTTTCTGACTTAACCTCTGATTTAAGGGGTTTTTCAGAGCGTTAATTCGGTTCTAGCTTAAGGTACCGCTAAAAAAACAGGCAGCAAGGAAAACTCCTGACTGCCTGTTAGTTTTGTCAGTATTGCTTATTTTTCTGCGTTCGCGGCAGGTGCTTCTGATGTTGCTACTTCAGGTGCCGGAGCTGCGCTAGGTGCTTCGGTAGGTTTGCTCAACAAGATTTCAACTTTGGCGTTGTTGCGCAATCCTTCAATAAATTTTTGTGCTTTTTGACGTTGCAAATAAGGACGGAACTGTTCTTTAACACTCTCCAAAGGTGGAGGGGTTAATTTTTTAGAGTCTTCACGCAGAATTACGTGATAACCAAACTGAGTTTTGATAGGTGTTTTGCTGAATTTGCCATTTTCCAGGGCTATCACCGCTTGTGAAAACTCTGGCACCATTCTGTCAGCAGTAAACCAGCCTAAATCGCCGCCTGGCGCTTGGTCCTGTGAATGTTTTTTAGCCAGAGTTGCGAAATCCGCGCCTTTCTCAAGTTCGACGATCAGTTTTTTAGCTTCATCTTCAGTTTTAACCAAAATATGACGGGCTTTATATTCCTCGTTCATTTTTGACATTTGCAGATCGTATTCAGACTTGATCTCCTCGTCACTGATAGGATTATTTTTCAAATAGTCCTGCAAAGCAGCTTGAGAAAGCAATGAGTTTTTAATCGTGGTTAAACGCTCGACAACTTCAGGCGAGTTTTCCAGTTTTTTGTCTTTGGCTTGTTGAATCAATAATTCGCGCTGAATCAACTCTTCCAGTAATTGTTCTTGGGGAATGTTTTGACCGTGACTGCGTTCACTGATCTCTTTTTCCAGTGTCTCAAGCGTTTTCTTGCTGATATAAGTGCCATTGACTGAGGCGACTGCGTCTTCTTTTTTAACGGTAGGCGCAATCAAGTTTTCAAGCCAATCGCATCCAGTCGATAACACCGCACTGGCCAGTACTAAGGGGACAATTTTAAATTTCATGGTTCAATTTCCTATTGAGTTTTCCGAGGGGGTTAAAGCATTTATGCCAAGCGCATGAATTTGGTCTTTCATCAGTTCGTTTACAGCCTGGTAAACCAGTTGGTGTCGCTGAACCAGGGATTTGCCTTCGAAAACGGTTGCAACGATAGTAATGTGGTAATGGCCTCCACCTTGCTGATTGCCATAATGTCCGGCATGTGCGGCACTATGGTCAATAATTTCGAGAAGTTCGGGCTTTAGGGTTTCGTCCAATCTTTGGCGTATTAGTTCGGCTGTCATTGCGGGAATACTTGTTTAAAAGGTTTGACGGTAATGCGAGCATAAACACCCGCTTGTTGATATGGGTCTTCAGCAGCCCATTGTTGAGCACTGACTAAATCGGTAAATTCCGCCACAATCAGGCTGCCACTGAATCCTGCTTCACCGGGGTTTTCAGCATCGATTGCAGGATGGGGTCCCGCCAATACCAGTCGTCCTTGATCTTGCAGTTGTTGTAGGCGAGCCAGATGGGCGGGTCTGGCAAGCAAGCGTTTATTCAGACTGTCAGCAGTGTCTTCGGCAATAATGGCGTAAAGCATTATTTTTTATTCTCTTGGTCTGCAGGCAGAAAACGATAGAGGAATACTACCTGAATAGCGACGAAGCCTAGCATCATGCCAGGAACTCCGAAGGTTTTGAAACTGACCCAATCGTCGGTACTGTAATGATCCATCACATAAAGGTTTAAACCGCCTACTGCAAAAAAGAAAAGCGCCCAACTCAGATTGAGACCTTTCCAGACATTTGCCGGTAGCTCGAGATTGGCTCCCATCATGCGTTCAATAAAGGTTTTTTTACCAAAAAACTGGCTAAGCAGAAAGGCGCTGCCAAACAGGCATTCAATGATAGTGAGTTTCCATTTAATGAATTGTTCGTCTTGCAAATAAATGGTGGCGCCACCCATGACCAGAATCAAGGCTAATGTGACCCATTGCATGGTCTCAACGCGCCGATATATCCACCAGTGAATCAATACCTGTATTAATGTGGCGACTATCACAACACCCGTGGCAATGAAGATATCGTAGAGTTTATAAACAGCAAAAAACAGGACGATCGGAAAAAATTCTAACAAGGGTTTCATCTTGAGAGGGTGTGTCTGCAGGGGTGAAAAATATTTTGCTGATGAAAAGACTATTCCAGCATTAAGCCGCGCATTTTATTGACTTGCTCTGCGATTGTATACAGCTAGTGCCGATTAGTTGTTGCATTCAGGCTGTAAAATCTGCTTAAGTTTAATTTTTTTTAATTAAAGCGAGTAGTTAGAACAGTATTATCAAAATAATTGTTAGAATGTTCTCTAAGAGGTGGAAAAATATCATGGATAATCAAATCGAGCTCGAAGCGGCTGCATTCAGACGTTTATTGCAACATTTGCAGCTACATACTGATGTGCAAAACATTGATCTGATGATTACGGCTGATTTTTGTCGTAATTGTTTGGCTAAATGGTATGCCGAGGCTGCGCAGAACGCCGGTATTGCTGTTGATTATGAGCAGGCCCGTACGCTTGTGTACGGTATGCCTTATGCAGAGTGGAAAAACCGTTATCAAACCGACGCGACTCCAGAGCAACTAGCGGCTTATCAGGCTAAGCAAGCCGCCAAGGAAAACCACAAATGAATGCAAACACCCCTTACGATGCCATGTTTTCTGGTGTGATTGGCCAGGAATATGACTTACTCAAGCTGATTTGTCCTTTTGCAACGGAAATGAGTCGATTAGTCGGGGCTAAACTTGGCGAACTCGCGGCGACCCATCAGCAGTCTTTACAAGTCGTCGAATTGGGTGGTGGTACCGGGATTACTACCTTGGCCATTTTGAGTGCTCAGCCAGACTTAAAAGTTTTGAGTATTGACAACGAACCCACCATGCAACGTCAGGCCCAACAAAGCCTCAAAACCTGGGTCGATGAGGGACGTCTAAGTTTTTCCGGTGAGGATGCTTTAACCGCGCTGATCGCTATGCCCAGTGATAGTGTGGATGCGATTGGCTCTGCCTATACCTTACATAATTTTGAATGTACTTATCGTCAAAAAGTCATTCAGGAAATCTTTCGAGTCTTAAAACCAGGGGCATGCTTTGTCAATGGTGACCGATATGCGCTGGATGATATTGATGCTCATACCCGTGCCACTCAGCAAGAAGTAGCTGGTTATTTCAAGGTATTAACCGATATTCAACGTTTGGATGTTTTGGAGCATTGGATCATTCACCTATTCAGTGATGAATCCGCAAACCATGTCATGCGTGAAGCCATAGCCCGCCAACAATTGGCTGCGGCCGGCTTTCAGCAGATCGAATTTAGCCATCGTCTGGCAGTAAATGCCTTGCTGACGGCGATTAAACCCCTTTCATAAATGAGTTAGCGAATATAACCATGACGGATCCTAAAAATAAGCATACATTGGATAGTTTTGTTGAAGATCTCGATGATTTGGAAAAGTCCCTGCAAAACGTAGTGGACAGTGCCGAAGACGATGCCACGCTAAATCGCCTCTTGGTCGAAGACCTGGATTCTGACAGTGTTGTGGCAGATGTGGATGATATAGATTTTAGTGTCAATGAAGACAACCTTGTGCATCACATCGATGAGGTGAGCACGCCTGAACTCGATGCCTTAAGTCAAATTGGGCATGTGGATGATTTTAAAGAATCTTCCCCAAAAACCAACCCAGCCGAACCGTTTTCTGCCCCTCAACAAGCTGAAGCTTTAGCCCCAGAGACTGTTGAGCCTGCTCAGTCTGTGGTACAGATTGATCCTGCGGTTTTGGAAGATCAATACCAGCAGTTACGTGATGTGATTGAGCAAATCCGTGAACATCAGCAGTTGTTTGGCCGTGAGCTACGACATAAAGCTGAAAAAGAAAACCTGCTTGAATGTCTAGAAAGTCTGGAAAAACTGCGGACCGATTTTGACAAACAGCAACGGAGTCAGCGTGGTGAGGCGACTGATTCACCTGTCCAACTTTACGTGGTTGGAGGCTTAGCCGGTGCTGCTTTATTACTCGCTTTGGTGTTTGGCTGGCAAACGATAGGGACTCAGGCTGATTTAAGTCTATTGCAACAAAAGCTAGAACAACACGAACAGAAGTTGGGTCAATTACCTGCGAGTGATGCAGCAAATCAAAACTTGCGGGCGCAAGTGGATACACTTAATCAATCAAGTCAGCTTTTGAGTGAGCAGGTCAGCGAACTAGCTAAATCGCAAACCTCCGCAGCCAAGGCCAACGATGAACAGGGTAAACAACTCAACAAGTTAGCTAGCCAACATAAACAAGTCGATGACAGTTTAGAAGCTTTACAAGCGAGGCTTGCTAGCCTGGAAAAGTCCAAGCCGGTGGCCGTCTTGCCGGCAAAAACTGATAAGGCTATAGACACTAAAAAGACGGATAAGTTTGAAACGGTTGCCCAAAACTGGACGGTCACTTTGGCGGGATCTAAGCATGATTGGTATGCGGCACGTAAAGCTGAGGAATATGGGGCTAAAGGATTTGCTGTGAAAATCAGCCGCACTACCCAAAAAGGTGAGCCTTGGTTTCGGTTATTCGCCGATGGTTTTAAAAATCAGCAAGAAGCGGAAGCCTTTGCTGCCCGAGCCAGAAAAGTCCTCAATTTGGACAGTGTCAGCATAGGACATAACTAATGTCGATAGCCCCGAGGGCGTTGTTATTTGCAAGCAGTTCTGTGATTAAGCGATTAGCCATTCATGGTTTATCGCTAGGCTGTGTCGGTAATAGCCTGAGTGGTTACTGCAAACGCGTTAGTCTCAGTTCACCCATTTCTGAATAATCACCGTCCATGAACTTAGGTTTAAATCACTGGCATATGCTGACAATCGCACCCTTAGCAGGTGCGCTGTTTTCCCTGGCCTTTGCGCCCTATGATTTCAGTTATGGAATCGTTCTGAGTCTGATGTTTTTCTATTATGCCTGTGTCCGCTTTCCGCAGCGGGCAGGCTCTATTGGGTATAGCTTTGGTTTGGGGGTGTTTGGCCTGGGGATATGGTGGATTTATTTAAGTGTCCACGATGCGGGCGGTGCAGACAGTTTAAGTGCCTTGCTGATTACGGTGCTGGCAGTGAGCTTTTTTGCGGTGTTTCCGGCTTTAACCGCGATTTTATTGGCCAAAACCTCAGCCTGGCCGACGGCGCCTTTGCGAATTGTCGGAGCGGCTATCGTGTGGATGGCGATTGAATACCTGCGCGGTTATTGGCTCCTGAATGGCTTTCCTTGGTTGTTGATCGCTTATAGCCAAATCGCGACCCCTTTATCTGGCTATGCGCCACTGTTTGGTGTCTATGGACTAGGATTTTTGCTAGCCCTGAGTGCGTTTAGCGTGGTTGAGATGCTGCAACGACAATTAAAGCCTTGGCTGGGGGTGGCCATCGTGCTGGCGATCTGGACGGCTGGCTGGAGTTTGCAACAGCGTCAATGGACGGAGCCTGCGGGAGAGCCCATCAAAATTAGCGTAATCCAAGGCAATATCAGTCAAGATCTGAAATGGCGTCCTGAACAGAAACGCTACACTTTGCAACTTTATCAGGCGATGACGCAACAATACTGGGATTCTCAACTTGTGATTTGGCCGGAAACCGCAATACCGGCATTTTTGCATCAGGTACAGGGTTTTTTGCAGCCTCTGGCCGAAGAAGCCCAACAGCACGGTGTCGATTTGGTCGTGAGTTTGCCAAGCGGTGAGGGTAAGCAATATTACAACAGTGCTTTAAATCTACATGATCCCAATACGCTTTATCACAAACATCATTTACTGCCGTTTGGGGAATATTTACCTTTGCAACCCTTATCGGGCTGGATATTAGATTTAATCGAAATCCCCCTAGGTAGTTTCACGCCAGGTGCGGCACAGCAAACGCTGCTGAAAGCAGGTGGCTATCCATTGATTACGACTATTTGTTATGAAGATGCCTTCGGAAATGAAGTCATTCGACAGGTCAAAGATGCGGCTTATTTGTTAAATCTGACTAATGATGCTTGGTTTGGTGACAGTGCTCAGCCGTATCAACATTTACAAATCTCGCAAATGCGTGCCTTGGAAACCGGTCGGTATATGGTGCGGTCGACGAATACCGGAGTCACGGCTTTTATAGCACCCGATGGCAGCATACAAAGTCAGGCACCGCTTTTTACCTTGTTTGCTCTCACTGATAGCATATTGCCTATGCAGGGTTTGACCCCTTATGCGCAATGGGGCGATGCCGGGGCCTTGTGGATGATGGCCTTCTTCGGTTTTCTGGTGGTCATGGCCTACATGCGCTCAAACTATGTTCAGAAAAACTGAATCACAAAGCTGGTTTTAGCATGCCGCGTAGGGCATAGAATTCACTGACAAAAGCCTCTAGCTGATGATGGGCGATAGCCTCCCGCAAGCCCTGCATCAGTTCCAAATAATAATGTAGGTTATGAATGCTGTTGAGACGGGCGCCGAGCATTTCCTTGCATTTATCCAAATGTTTCAAATACGCCCTTGAATAATGCTGACAGGTGTAACAGCGGCATTGCTCGTCTAACGGCTTGGTATCCATCTGGTATTGTTGATTACGAATTTTGATCACACCATGACGGGTAAATAAGTGGCCATTTCGCGCATTCCGGGTTGGCATCACACAGTCAAACATATCGATTCCACGTCTGACGGCCTCAACCAAATCTTCTGGCGTGCCGACTCCCATCAAATAGCGTGGTTTGTCTTTGGGTAAATGGGGTTGCAGTGCGTCCAGTGTGGCCAGCATTTCATGTTTAGGTTCGCCAACCGATAAACCGCCAATTGCGTATCCATCAAAGCCAATCTGAGTGAGGCCTTGAATGGACTCCAGGCGCAGATCAGACCTGAATCCGTGAGGATAGGTTTTTGCCAGCGCATCAAATCATGCAGATCGCCATGGGCTTTGACCACTTCCATGCCTGGACGCAGCATCAGATGGAAGGTATTACCCAATATGATTTGTGCCCCCATGTCGTCTAATTCGTGAGGGGTTAAACCTTTGACTGTACCGTAAGTACCGACCGGCATAAAAATAGGCGTTTCAATCACGCCACGGGCAAACTGCAGTTGGCCGCGTCGGGCCAGGCCATCAGTGGTATTTAATGTGAATTGCATGGATTAAGTGCGGGCATAAAAAAGGCCGGTGACCCGGCCTGTAAGGAAAGCCAGGTTAGGGATTAATCTCGTTATGTAAGGCGATGTATTCCTCGGTCAACTTATGGTTGGGCGCGTAGTAGATCAAAGGTTGTGAGTCAGAGTGTGATTCACGTACTTTAACCGAGGTCGAGATTTTGGTTTCCAGAACGGGCAAGCCTTCAGCAATCAAGTCATCGACTAATTGTTTGGGCAGGTTAGCTTGTTTTTGGTACTGGTTAACCACGATACCTTCCACTAATAATTGCTCATTATGATCGGCTTTCACTTCAGAAACTGTCCGGAGCAAAGTGTACAAAGCATCGCGGGCAAAGGTGTCACAATCAAATGGAATCAAGCAACGTTCAGCAGCAATTAATGCCGATTGGCTGTAAAAGTTTAGAACAGGCGGGGTGTCGATATAAATACGATCAAACCCTTCCAGTTTTTCTAGTGCTTCACGTAATTTAAAAATTTTATAACGGGATTCCAGACGGCTTTGCAGGGCTTCCAGTTCAGGATGTGAGGCGATTACATACAAATTGGGATAGGGGGTTTCTTGAATAATACCCGCCAAACCGGCATCTTTGTTGTTGCCGAACAGGGCGATTCCCAGATTGTCTTTGAAAAAGTGCGCAATGGTTTTATCGGCATCAGCGATCTTATGGCCCAATAAGTACTGAGTCGAGTTGCCTTGAACGTCCAGATCGATGACTAAGGTTTTTTTACCTTCCACAGCACTGATCGCCGCCAGATTACAGGTAATAGTTGATTTACCAACCCCACCTTTTTGATTAAATATCACCCTGCGCATGCATCTCTCCAAGATTTAAATTAACGTCAGAATTATTAAGGATAATGCCTTTAATATCAACAGCGTGCAAAATGTTTGCCCTGACATTGTGGGCATTCAGGAATCAGGCTGGTCGATTTGAAGGCGATTTGTTTTTCACAGGCTTTACAGACAAAGGTACCCGGGCTGGCAACCTGGCCAGTTTGATAAGGGTGATATTGTTTGGCATCCAAGGCTAATTCAGCCAGTTTAATCCGGGTTTTATCGGCGACGCTCAAAAAAGCCTCGAGGGCAAAGTTTTCCAACAGATTGATATCAAACTTTAGCCATTCACTTAAGCTGTTATTTTCTTCAGAAAGACTAGGATGCTGAGCAACTTGCTCGACATCGCGCATTAAATAATCGGCAATGGAATTGATTTCTTCTTGGGTAAACAGGCCTAATTCGTGGGTTTTCTTTTTGGCAAGTTCCAAGGCATCGGCAATCGAGTGCAAGCTATCGTCCATGGCTTCATACAGAAATGTCAGTAGATAATCGTATGCATCAGGTAATTGCTTGCTCTTGCTCATGGTTTCTCCGTAATAATTCAGGCTTTGGATTTGTGCGCCTCTAAGGTATTCTAGCGCCTTTTTCTAAGAATTGATGAAAAGGATGGAAGAACAGTACAAACCGCAGGCGATTGAGCAAGATGTTCAAGCCAAATGGGAAAGCACAGGTGTTTTTAAGGCGCTGGAAAATACCGGTAAGCCTAAATATTATTGTCTTTCGATGTTTCCCTATCCAAGTGGCAAATTGCACATGGGCCATGTTCGCAATTACACCATTGGTGATGTGATCAGTCGTTTCCAGCGCATGCAGGGTAAACATGTTTTACAACCCATGGGTTGGGATGCATTCGGCTTGCCTGCAGAAAACGCGGCCATGCAAAATAAAGTTCATCCTGCCGACTGGACCTATTCCAATATTGACTATATGCGCGATCAGTTGAAGCGCTTGGGTTTTGGTTATGACTGGAGTCGTGAGCTGGCAACCTGTGATCCTTCTTATTACCGTTGGGAACAGTGGTTTTTCTTGCGTCTGCTGGAAAAAGGTCTGGTCTACAAAAAAACCTCGCCGGTCAACTGGTGTCCTCATGACCAGACGGTTCTCGCTAACGAGCAAGTAATTGAAGGCTGCTGCTGGCGCTGTGATACTCCGGTCGAGAAAAAAGAAATCTCGCAGTGGTTTCTGAAAATCACGGCTTATGCCGATGAATTACTCCGCGATCTGGACAAACTGCCGGGCTGGCCTGAGCAGGTCAGAACCATGCAGGCTAACTGGATTGGCCGCTCTGAAGGTGTGGAAATGGATTTTGCGGTGGCTGGTTTTGATGCGCCGATTCGTATTTACACTACCCGACCTGATACCGTTATGGGTGTGACTTATGTCGCCGTAGCCGCTGAGCATCCGGTTGCCTTAAAAGCGGCAGAGAGTAATTCTGAAATTGCTGCCTTTATTGAATCCTGCCGTCAGATGGAGACCTCTGAAGCGGCTATGGAGACCATGGAAAAACGTGGTGTTAACTCGGGTCTGATGGCTGTGCATCCTTTAACAGGTGACAGTGTGCCGGTTTGGATTGCCAATTTTGTTCTGATGAACTATGGCACCGGCGCGGTGATGTCAGTGCCCGCACATGATCAACGTGATTATGAATTTGCCCAAAAATACGGAATTGCTATCCAGCAAGTGATTGGCTCAGCCAATGCGAGTGACGACAGCGTAGCAGAGAAAGCCTTTACCGAAAAAGGTGTATTGAAAAATTCCGGTGAATTTGATGGCCTGGATTTCAAACAGGCTTTTGATGCAATTGCCGATAAACTAAGCGGCTTAGGTAAAGGCGAGCGTAAAACCAACTTCCGTCTGCGTGATTGGGGGGTATCGCGTCAGCGTTATTGGGGCGCGCCGATTCCGGTGATTTATTGTGACGATTGTGGCATCGTGCCTGTGCCGGATAATCAATTGCCGGTGACTTTGCCCCGAGATGTGGTATTAGACGGTTCACAAGCACCTTTAGCCGCACATCCGACTTTTCCACATACTGACTGTCCAGAATGTGGTAAAGCGGCGCGTCGTGAAACGGATACCTTTGATACTTTTATGGAGTCTTCTTGGTATTTTGCCCGATATGCGTGTCCAGATGCGGACACCGCGATGCTAGATCAGCGCGTCAATCATTGGTTACCCGTCGATCACTACATTGGTGGTATCGAACATGCGATTTTGCATTTGCTGTACTCGCGTTTTTACACCAAATTATTGCGTGATCAGGGCTTAGTCGTCTGTGATGAGCCGTTTAAAAACTTGTTAACCCAAGGCATGGTGGTTGCTGAAACCTTTTATCAAACCGATGCTTCGGGCCATAAGCAGTATTTCAATCTCACCCAGATCGATGTCGAGCGTGATGCCAAAGGCAAAATCATAGGTGCCAAACGTCTCGATGATGGTTCTGCGGTGACGGTAGGTGCTGTTGAGAAAATGTCCAAGTCAAAAAACAATGGTGTTGATCCGCAAACTCTGATCAATCAGTTTGGGGCGGATACCGTCAGGCTTTACACCATGTTTACTTCGCCACCCGATCAGTCATTGGAGTGGAATGATGCTGGTGTGGAAGGGGCCTCGCGTTTCCTGAAACGCTTGTGGCGATCGGCTTATCTGCATGTTGAATCAGGTCTGCCGCAACAGCCTGTGGCCAAAGATGCGCTCAACGATGCGCAGAAAGCGATGCGTAGACAATTGCATCAGGCATTGGCTAAAGTGACAGATGATATGTCGCGTCGTCATACCTTTAATACCGCTATTGCCGCGAATATGGAATTGCTGAATGGTCTGGCAAAATTCGAAGATGACAGTCAGAATGGCAAAGCGATTCGACAGGAAGTGCTGGAAAGTATTGTTTTGATGTTATCGCCTATTATTCCGCATGTTTGTCAGGCCTTATGGGAATCTCTGGGGCATACAGATGAAGATATTGTGCTTGCTTCCTGGCCGGTGTTGGATGAGTCTGCTTTAGTGCAGGATGCGATAGAAATGGTGATTCAGGTGAATGGTAAGTTGCGTGGCAAAATTTCTGTTGCCGCCACTGCTAGCAAGGAAGCGATCGAAGCTATCGTGCTGGCAGATGAAGCTATTCAGCGCCACTTAGAGGGTAAAGCCATCAAAAAATTAATTGTGGTACCGCAAAAATTGGTCAGTATTGTGGTTTAGAGGACAACAATGAAGAAACCCGGTTTGCTTTTGATGTTTTTGTTGCTGACTGCCTGTGGCTATCACATGCGTGGCTCGATTGCGATGCCTGAATCGCTTAAAAGCGTTTACGTTTTTAACGCTAGCTCGGCCTTGCAATCCGAGCTAACTGACGTTGTGAAAGCCTCTAAAGGACGTCTGGTGAGTTCGCCTAGCGAAGCAGGATTGGTGATTAAAATCGTCAGTGAAGAACTCAAAACCCGGGTTTTGTCGATTGGATCGACTGGAAAGTCCAATGAATCCGAGCTTGATTATTTCTTGCAATTTCAGTTTTACGATAATCAAGAAAATCAAGTTATGGAAGAACAGCGAATTGAAATTGCGCGAGAATACTTTAACGATCAGACCGCAGTGTTAGCGAAATTGAATGAGGAACAAATCATTCGCAAAGAAATCTACAAGCAGGCCGTTAGAATGTTGTTACTCAGGGCTGAAGCCGCGGCAGCCAAAATCAAAAAATAAAATGCGACTCAAAGTCGATCAGTTAACGGCAAGTCTTAAACAAGGCTTAAAAGCCGTTTACTTGATTAGCGGTGACGAGCCTTTGCAATTAGGTGAAGCGGCTGACGAAATTCGCCAAGCCGCCAAAAAAGCTGGTTTTCTGCGTGAAGTGATCAGCATAGAAACAGGGCACGAATGGCCTTTATTGCAGCAACAGTCTGAGTCTTTATCGATATTTTCTGAGCAAAAATTAATTGATTTACGTGTCAACTCCGGAAAGCTCGGGGTGGAAGGTAGTAAAGCACTGCAATTGTTTTGCCAGAAGCCTTCCGAAGATACCATTTTGCTGATCAGTATGGACAAGCTGGATGCTAGTGCGCAAAAGTCGCACTGGTTTCAAGACGTGGATAAACGTGGGGTTATTGTGCAGGTTTGGCCGATTCAAGCGGCTGAAATGCAAGACTGGCTGATGCGTAGGGCGGCCCGAAAGGGTATGCGGCTCGAGCCTGAGGCAGTAAAAATGCTGGTGACGAGGCTAGAAGGTAATTTGCTGGCTGCTGCCCAAGAAATTGAAAAGCTTTATGTATTGCATGGATCTGATCGCATTGATAAGCAAGATATTGATGATCAGGTCGCAATCAGTGCCCGCTATGACGTCTTTAAACTCAGCGAAGCTATTTTGCAAGGTAAACTCGCACGGTCCCTAAAAATTTTAGATTCACTGCGATCAGATCAGGTGGCTGCTCCGGTGGTGCTATGGGCAATAAGTCGTGAAATTCGCCTATTGATAGCCTTGAGAGGATCGGCTCAGCATGCTTCGATTTATAAGAAAACCCACACGCCCGAACGTCATAAAGCATTGCTTGAATCTGCCTTAAGCCGGCTGAAGATGGCTGATTTACAAAGCGCATTACAGTTGTGTGCGGACACTGACTTACAAATCAAAGGTGAAATGCCAGGCGATTGCTGGGAGACCTTATTGAGTATTTGCTGTCTGTTGAGCAAATCCAATACATTTGCAAATTACCCAGGCATGAGTAGTCATTAATACCCATTATTGTTTTAGTTAAAGAGGATATTGAAATGAGTGTGTTAGAAACGATAGAAAATCAATTATCTAATCATGCGGTGGTCTTGTACATGAAAGGCACCCCGGATTTTCCGCAATGTGGTTTTTCGAATCGCGCTGTTCAGGTGCTAGATGCCTGCCATGCTGATTTTTTCGCCGTGAATATCCTGGAGGATATGGAATTACGCGAAGCGTTAAAACAATATTCAAACTGGCCTACCTACCCACAACTCTATATCAAAGGTGAGTTGGTGGGTGGCTGTGACATTATGATGGATTTGTACAATAACGGTGAGTTACAAAAACAAATTGCTGCAGCCTCTCAGGCCTAAGGTTTTTAACTGTCGGATTTGGGATTGGCTTCGCTAAAGCGTTTCCATTGATTGATGATGTTACAAAACAATAAAGCCGTCTGTTCGGCGTCATAAAGCGCCGAATGGGCTCGGCTGTTGTCCCATTCCAAGCCTGCCGCTTCCGCAATTCTCGCTAACACGGTTTGACCATAAGCCAAGCCACCCAGCGTCGCAGTATCAAAACTACTAAAAGGATGAAAGGGATTGCGTTTGTATTGGGTCCGTTCAATAGCAGCATTCAAAAAATTCAAATCAAATGCTGGGTTGTGGCCTACCAAGATGGCTTTTTTACATTGATTACGTTTTATGGCCGCCCGAATCGGATTGAACAAAGTCTGCAAAGCCTGCTTTTCATCTACTGACATTCGGAATGGATGATGAGGATCGATGCCGGTAAATTTTAAAGCCGCCTCATCTAGAATTGAATTTTCAAAGGGAATAATGTTGCACTGATGTTTTTCAGTAATGTGTAAATAGCCTTCGACATCTGCTTCGACAATAATGGCCGCAATTTCCAGTAAGGGATTTTTTTTGGGGTCGAAACCGGCTGTCTCAATATCGATGACAACAGGCAGGTAGCCCCTAAAGCGATTGACCAGAGGGTTTTCACAGATATCCATGGCGAGTAAAATGAGTTGATGAGGTTTCTATGCTATCTTACGCAAGTTTTTAACCGGTTTATAAACAAATCAAGTTCAGTCAGGGGCAAAGAATGACAAAAAATACGCTGATAAAACTCACATCGATTGGTTTATTGTTGACACTGAGTGGTTGTGCTAGCACAGGCCTCAAAGCAACCGACCCAAAAGATCCTTATGAAAACTGGAATCGTAAAGTCCAGGGCTTTAATGACAACGTCGACAATTATGTCATGAAACCGGTTGCCAAAGGGTATAACTGGGTAACGCCAACTTTTGTTAACCAAGGTGTCAGTAATTTCTTTAGTAATTTGGATGATATTGGCGTTTCTGCTAATGATCTGTTTCAGGGCAAATTTTCACAATCCGGTTTGGACAGTGCGCGCTTCCTAGTGAACACTAGTGTGGGTGTTGCCGGTTTTGTGGATGTAGGTTCCAAAATCAACTTACCGAAACACAATGAAGATTTTGACCAAACTCTGGGGTACTGGGGAGTAGGTAGTGGTCCATACTTGGTATTGCCTTTTTTCGGTCCTAGCACCATGCGTGGTGTCGCTGGATTGCTGGGCGATGCGGCCTTAAATCCCATCAGCTACAGTGGTGTGTATTTACATCCTGGATACTGGGCGACTGCTGTTTCTGGCGGATTAGGTGGGGTGAAAGCGGTTGATGTTCGTGCTGATAATTTAACCACTGAAAAAGTGGCCAGTGAAGCAGCCGTTGATCGCTATGACTTTTTCAAAAATGCCTATTTGCAACAGCGCAATTATCTGATCAAAGACGGTAATGTTCCTGAAGAAGATGTCCTGAAAGACGAAGGTAAATCTTCACCAGCAGCTCCGCTTGCACCGTATAAAAAATAGTTTGCAACAATGAACGGCTATCGCCTCACAAAGGTGATAGCCCTTTTTTATGCCGGTTGACAAAGAATGTAATCACCGCAATCTGTTTCCAGTCGCGCCAGACTGATGCTGTTTTCCAGTTCAGTTCCCGCATCAACTTCACAGGCTACCCGTAAATAGTTGGGCGTATAACCAAAGTAACGCAAACGACCATCAGCCAGCGTTTCGGTCTGACCTTCCCATAAGACCCTGTGTGTCTGACCCAATTGCTCCAAAACAAAATCGTGCCGCATGCTGTCTGCCAATTGATGTAAAACCTGGCTGCGTTGTTTTTTAAGCTCGGATTTGACTTGATCGGGCAGGCCTGCTGCTTTAGTGCCCTCACGTTGGGAATAGCTAAAGATATGAATATGGCTAAAACCTATTTCCTGGATGGTGGTCAGACTCTCTTGCCATTCCGCTTCCGTCTCTCCTGGAAAACCTACAATAATATCCGTAGTGATATTAAAGCCAGAAATGGTCGAACGTGCCTCAGCAACTAATTGTTTGAATTCTTCGGTTTTGCAACGTCTCGCCATACGTCGTAAAACACTGTCACTACCACTTTGCAGTGGCAGATGCAGATGTGGCATCAGTCTGGGGTTCTGGAATAATTCAAAAAAGCCTGCAGGCAGTTCCCAGGGCTCTAATGAACCCAAGCGCAAACGCGGGATTGAGGTTTGTTGCAGAATCGCCTGAATCAAGGCGACCAGATGGCTGTCGATATCACTGCCATAGCCCCCCAGATGAACGCCGGTAATAATGGCCTCGTTGATCCCTTGCTGATGCAGATTATTAATTTCCTCAACCACTTCAGCAATAGGACGACTACGCTCTTCGCCACGGGCGACAGTGACAATACAAAAGGTGCACCGATAGCGACAACCGTCTTGTACCTTGACGAAGGCACGTTGGCGACCTCGACTAAACAGAGCGATTTCACCCGGCTCGGTAGACATGGCCGGCATCGTATCCAAGTCTAATGCCGCCAGGGTTTTTTCCACCAACTGTTGTTTGTCTTGATTGCCGATAATCAGATCTACGCCCAATAATTGGGCCGCTTCGTCACTGTTTAAAGTGGCATAACAGCCACTCACTACCAGTTTTGCTTGCGGGTTGTCCCGATGAATTCTGCGGATCAGTTGTTTCGATTTTCGAGCCGCATCCTGGGTGACGGCACAGGAGTTGATAATCACTAATTGTGCCTTTGCAACTTCCCGGGTGATGGCGTGACCACGTTGCTGAAAAGCTTGTGCCCATGTTTCCAGTTCGGCTTCGTTGAGTCTGCAGCCCAGAGTTTTAAGATGTACTTGCATGGTCGTTATCCGAAAAACCAGTAGCTTATGAAGATGGTACTGCCTTGGATCACGGCGGTTAAGCGTCCGGCAAATGAATCAGCCCCCATAGACTGCATGGTGTCTATCATCATGGCTCGGGCGCCGCTCCCGCTAAAAGGCTTGATCAGAGCCGTTGGCAGTGCGTCAACAAAACGATTATCTATCTGCAGGCTGGTGATTAATATGCGAACAGCCTGCATAATCAATTCCAGTGCACCGCTGGCGCGGAACATTCCAAAAGCAACCAAGATCGCGATCAAATACGGAATGATATGAATGGCGGTATCAAAACCTTGCTTGGCACCGTTGATGAAAAGCTCGTAGACATTGAGTTTTTTATAGGCGGCGGCAATCAAAAAAGCACTGACTATGGTCAGTAAACTAATATGGCTGAGTAAAGCCGATTGCTTCAGCATAGTCGCTTGATCAAGACCAGCAAAATAAGCCACTAAGCCACCAACAGCCAGCGTGATGGCACCCAGATAAGCCATCACGACTTTGTCCAGGAGATTGATTTTTTGCACCCAGGCGACAGCCAGCAGTCCGACCAATGTCGACATATAGGTGGCTAGCAAAATGGGTATAAACACATCAGTGGGGTTGGCCGCGCCAAGTTGGGCGCGATAGGTAAAAATGCTGATCGGAAACAAAGTCACGGATGAGGTATTTATCACCAGAAACAGTATCTGTGGATTGCTGGCGGTGTCAGGCTGTTGATTCAGGCTCTGCAGTTCTTGCATGGCTTTGATGCCCATGGGAGTGGCCGCATTATCCAGACCCAACATATTAGCCGCAATATTCATAGAGATTGCACCTAAGGCCGGATGATCCTTGGGAACCTCCGGCATCAGTCGAGAAAATAAAGGGGCCAGGCTCCGAGTGAGTAACTGGATGAAGCCACTGTGTTGCCCTATGTTCATGATCCCCAGCCAAAATGCCAAAATACCACTCAGGCCTAATGAAATCTCAAAAGCAGTTTTAGGGACGGTAAATAAGGTGTTGACCAGTGCCGCAAACCCGCTGTCATCACCTAACCAGCACCATTTATAAAATGCTGTCACAAATGCGGTCAGGAAAAAAAACAGCCAGATAAAATTCAGCACTGGGATGGAATTAATCGATCTTTTTAGCCAGTTCAGCCGCGTAACCGGTGTAGGTGTGTGGCGTCAGGGCTAATAAATCTTGTTTGGCGGCCTCAGGAATATCCAGTTTGGCAACAAACTCCCGCATACCTTCACCCGTTACCCGTTGGCCACGGGTCAATTCTTTCAATTTTTCATAGGGCTTTTCAATACCATAACGGCGCATCACGGTTTGTATCGGCTCGGCCAGCACTTCCCAGTTTTGATCAAGATCGGCATTTAATGCCGCGGGATTGATTTCCAGCTTAGAAATGCCTTTCAAGCTGGATTGAATAGCGATGCTGGTGTGAGCAATGCCAACACCAATATTACGGAGTACCGTAGAGTCGGTGAGGTCACGTTGCCAGCGGGAAACAGGAAGTTTATCGCTGAGGAAGCCCAAAATTGCATTAGCTAATCCAAGATTACCTTCCGAGTTTTCAAAATCGATCGGGTTGACTTTATGCGGCATAGTTGAGGATCCGACTTCGCCTGCGACAGTTCTTTGTTTGAAATAGCCTAAGGAAATATAGCCCCAGACATCACGATTAAAGTCGATCAGGATAGTATTGAAACGCGATAAGGCATGAAAAAATTCGGCCATGTAATCATGCGGTTCAATTTGTATGGTGTAGGGATTAAAGCTGAGTCCTAAGGATTCAACAAAACGCTGAGCAAAAGTCGGCCAGTCCAGTGCAGGGTAGGCGACAACATGGGCGTTGTAATTGCCTACTGCACCGTTGATTTTGCCGAGAAGTTCAACCTGAGCCAATTGTTGGCGTTGGCGTTGCATCCGAGCGACGACGTTGGCAAATTCTTTGCCGGTAGTCGTTGGTGTAGCAGACTGACCATGAGTACGTGACAACATGGCTTGTTCCGCACTGGCAACAGCCAGTTTCTGAATGGCGCCAATGCAAGCATCGATTTCAGCCAGAATTAAGTTACGACCGTCTTTTAGCATCAGGGCGTAGGACAGATTGTTAATGTCTTCTGAGGTGCAGGCGAAATGAATAAACTCATTAACTGCTGTTAACTCAGCATTGTGCTGAATTTTTTGTTTCAGAAAGTACTCCACCGCTTTGACATCATGATTAGTGGTTTTCTCTATATTTTTGACTGCTTCGGCATCGGCTTCAGAAAATTCAGAAACAATGCGGTTAAGCAGTTGTTGGGCTTCGGCTGAAAAAGCCGGTACTTCGATGATTTCAGCCTGAGCAGCCAGGGCTTGTAACCAGCGAACTTCCACCTCGACGCGATAACGTATCAGCCCATATTCACTGAATATAGGGCGAAGAGCGTCGACTTTATTGCCGTAGCGGCCGTCGATAGGGGAAATAGCGGTAAGCGTCATACTGTATTCCTGTAGTCTTTCAAGATGAAAAAAGGGGTTAGCCAATGGGCTTAATTATATTTGGATTCGATAATGCCACCACCCAGACAAACGTCTCCGTCATAAAAAACCACAGATTGTCCCGGTGTGATAGCGCGTTGTGCTTGGTCAAAACGGACTCGAACACGCTCAGTGCCTAAAGGTTCCAGCAGGCAAGCCTGGTCATTTTGACGATAACGAACTTTAGCGCTGCAACGCATAGTTGCAGTGATCGGCTGGTTGCTGCACCAATCCAACTGCCCGGCTTCCAAAGTGGTATGCAGCATCATAGGATGTTCATGGCCCTGGCCGACAATTAATACATTGTTATCCAGATCCTTTTCCAGTACAAACCAAGGTTCGTCCGGAGTGTCTTTGATTCCACCTATGCCCAATCCCTGGCGTTGACCCAGTGTGTAGTACATCAGACCATGATGTTTGCCAATATACTGGCCTTCCGGTGTGCGCATTTCGCCAGGTTGATGCGGCAAATAACGCTCCAGAAATTCGCGGAATTTACGTTCTCCGATAAAACAAATACCTGTGCTATCTTTTTTACGACTGTTGGCAAAACCTGCGCGTTCCGCTAGAGCTCTCAGTTCTGGTTTGTGTAAATGACCAATCGGGAACAGAGTTTTGGATAAGGCTTTTTGCCCCATGGCATATAGGAAATAACTTTGTTCTTTGTTGGGGTCCAAACCCTTCAGCAACTTAAATTCACCCTCCTGCTCAATGACTCGGGCGTAATGACCAGTAGCAATATATTCTGCGCCCAAATCTTCAATCGCGTAATTCAGAAAGGCTTTAAATTTAACGTGTTTATTACAGAGGATATCGGGATTAGGGGTGCGACCCGCTTTAAATTCCGCTAAAAATACTTCAAATACTTCATCCCAGTATTCGGCGGCGAAATTAACGGTTTTAAGTTCAATGCCCAGAGTGTCTGCTACTTGTTGAGCATCCTCCAGATCTTGCATGGCTGTGCAATATTCGGTGCCATCGTCTTCATCCCAGTTTTTCATAAATAAACCGGTGACCTTATGGCCTTGTTCAAGCAAGGTGAGTGCGGTCACGGAGGAATCGACGCCGCCAGACATGCCGACAATGATGTGTTTACTCATGCTGGATCAAGAAAAGTGTGCAAAACTGACAGCGGAAGTGGCTGATTTTTTAAATATTCATCGATGGATTTTAAGACCAGTGGACTCCGCAAACTGTCTGGGTTTTCAGCGAGTTGGGCTCGGCTAAGCCAGTGAGTGGCAATGATGTCGGGGTCAAGTGATCGATCGCTTTCATGTTGAATTAATTGACCGCTAAAACAAAAGCGCAGAAACGTCGGATGTTCGGCAGTCTTACGCCACAATTGCACAGCAATCAGTTCCTTAGGCTCAAACTGCCAGCCCGTTTCTTCCAACACCTCACGTTGTACTGCTGCGGTTAAAGATTCACCGTCTTCCAAATGGCCGGCCGGTTGGTTAAAGCGGCGACCCTGTTCGGTATGTTCCTCAACAACCAGAAATTGTTGATCACGCTCAATAATAGCCGCAACCGTAACGTGAGGTTTCCAAGTCATTGTCGGATCAAACCGCCTGTTTAATGCGTTGCATAGCATTTTGCAGATGCGTCATGCTGGTGGCGATGGAGATACGGATATGGCCCGGGCAGCCAAAGGCTGAACCGGGTACCAGGGCCACGCCGGCCTGTTCAATCAGATATTCAGCAAACGCCAAGTCA
>RFQK01000300.1 GCA_009925045.1 Methylococcaceae bacterium | reverse complement strand
TAGAAAGGTCTCGGTAGTTCCGGGGATGTGCTTCCAGGTGGAGGGTAATAAGTTATATTGGTTGCGTATTTCTGGATATTGCTCGTCAATGATATCCGCACAAACTTTATCAATTTTTAAATTGCAAGAACGGCTGATAGTTAAAGCTTTTTCTAAGGCTGATTTTGGGGTAACAACCAGCAATACGGGAATAAAACCTGACAGTTCTTTACGGTTAAGATTAATGGCAGAATAAAAACAGTTAGCTTTATTGAAAGGGGTGAGTTTATCAATTTCAAAGCCGATGACTTGTTCCAGATTCTTCTTGGCGGCCACTGGTATGTGTACAGTTTTATGTACAAAAGTGTCTGGATTAATCTTAAGAATGGTTTGATATTTTACGCTTCTGAATTGTGGATTAATCAGAGCATTTGTTGGTGTGTAGGTGCTGGTATCAAAGCTTTCTGAAAGAAAAACGGTGGTTTCGCCGGCTTTATAATAATCCAGCGTGATTATTTCATTTTCAACAGTAACCACGATCTTGTTCGAATATGAACGCGAGAAACGCTTCAGGCTGCTCGGAAGCAAACCCTGTAATTCTTGTGTCCACCAAGCCCAGAAGCTGGCGATATCGATATCAGTTTGTAAATTCATTGCTTAATTCAAAAATGGCTGATTTCGGTTGATCCGCAAACAAGGAGGTTTTCAATTGATTGGTTTTCCAGTCCAGGGTTTGAAAGGGCCAGAAAACTGAATCTTCGGCCTGGGTTTTTAAATAGGTTTCCAGTGAATAGCGAATGTTATCAATTGTTTTGATTTCAATGATGACATTATAAACTTGATCAGGCTCAATACTGCTCAGACTTTCGTCTGGGTTCTCATTGCTAAGCGGATAAGGATTGAGTTTTAGATCAAGCTCTTTATCGAGTTCTAGATCCTGAATGTGGCGCTGAGAAAAGTCCTGTTTCAGGAGGCGTAACATATCAATAGACGCATTGTGATAATTGATATCCGCTTGCTGGGAATACACCGTGATATACGGCCGTATTTTATCCAGAATGCTTGCGTCAAAATCCATGACCATGAGCAAATCGTCCACTGATTCAAATGCTTGATTATTTGGGATGTAGTTAAATTTTCTGCGTAAATAGTCTGCTGATTCAGCACCAAAGTCCAGTCTTTCGTCATCCTCATCGCGCCAATCGATTAGTCTATCCACTAATTGTTGTTGTAATTTTCTGTCTGGCGTGGCGACTTTCAGAATCGCGCGTAACAAATCCTCTGAGGCGTTATTGATATCACACTTGCCGGTTTCGCTCGTTATTTGGATGCGAATGATTTCATTTTGGGTCTGGATTTGATAAAGACGTCCATCAGCGACCCAACGTTTTTTATCCTCAGGATGCATGAGCCAAAACTTGCTCAAATTCAGATATTTTTCAATGTCCGCATTTTTGGATGCCTGCGTTTTAATCACCTGGGTCGTTCTGATGTCGCGTCGGCTACTGAGAACATAACTGGAAGCCATCATGGCAATCGCCATAACAATCAACAGTACAATAATGAGCGCCATGCCCGATTCGTGCTGATAAAGTTTATGGCGCATCTTGCTTACTTCCTAGGGCTTGGGTTCTTTGGACACTGGCAATATCAATAATATTTTCGGTGTTGACGTGTAGCGGAAATATCATTTCAGGCCACAGTGTGCCGTCGGATAAGCTGATTTCGATGCGTATCAAGCTTGGCAGATGGTCGATATCCTGCCACTCGTCATACCACCCGCCCTGTTCTTCAGTGGGATCGGGGGTGCCAAAATAACTGAAATGCACTTGGTTGACAGCCGTTATAAGTTCTTCAGTCTCGGCTTTAATATTTGCCGTGTTTCTGTAGGGAGTGAGTCGCAATAAAACGGCGTGCTGTTTTTGATCAAAATACAGTTGAAAAAAATATAAGCCTTTTCTCAGGGCGCTTAGTGGCAGTGAAGAAATAAATTGCATGCGTTCGGAGCGGCCTTGAAAAACCGGTTTTTCA
>RFQK01000299.1 GCA_009925045.1 Methylococcaceae bacterium | reverse complement strand
CATCTCACCAGACTGGCCATCGCTATTTCATTGGCAGTTTTGGGCGTAGGTTACTCTGGACAGGCGGCTGATGGATTTCCCAATCGATTTGATATGCCTGAAAAACTTCGGGGGCAATTTGAGCAAAAAAAATCAGCACAGAATTGTCAGCCTATTGCTGGCTCAGAGTTTAAGCTCTGTAGTCTGGGTGCCAGTCCGGAACAGGCTAAAGCGACAATGGCAGTGTTTGGTGACAGTCATGCCTTAGCGTTGATCCCGGTTTTTGAACAATTGGGCAAGCAAAATCAGATTCAATTTATCCATATTGCTGAGTCGGCTTGTCCGCCCTTGCAGGGGGTTTATGTTCGTAATGCACATACCGGTACCGATTTTTGCCTGCGCTTAGCTGAAAAACAGTGGGAGACACTCAAGCAATATCCAAAAATTAAACAGGTAATTTGGGTGGCTAAATGGGCGTCTTATACCGACGGAAATTATCAGGGTGGTCAGCTGAATTGGTTAGGGACAACAGCCAAAGTCGAAAGTGATGTTAATACAACGCGTCAGGTTTTTAGTGATGCGCTCCGGCAAACGGCAGAACGCTATCAAACTGAAGGCCTCAATCTAGCCGTTGTTGTCCAAGTGCCTCAGCAATTACTCGATGTCAAACAGGTTTATTATCGGGTGTTTGATCAACTCGCAGATCCACAAGTGCAGTCCGATAGGCTGCGCCGGTATGCGGTCCCCAAAGTCAGGCATGAGCAATTGCAAGCTTATAATCGAAGTGTGTTAAATCAATTTTGCGATGATGAGGTGTGCAGATTGGGAGATCTGAACCAAACTTGGTATCGCGACGCCGATCACTTAAGTGTAGTGGGGGCACTCGGCTTGGCTGAGCAATTAACCCATTCAATAGATTCATTTTCAAATACCAGCTTAAATAGGGAGACCGCAATAAATGGCCATTGATAAACAATTACTTTTGGATGCCTATCAATTTCGTCATGCCTGTAAAGAATTTGATGATCAGCGCCACATCAGTGCAGAAGATTTTGACTGTATTTTGGAAACAGCGCGTCTTTCCCCCAGTTCCTTTGGTCTGGAGCCATGGAAGTTTTTAGTCATTCAAAATCCGGAATTACGTGAACAACTCAGAGTTCATACCTGGGGCGGACAGAAACAGATTCCGACAGCCAGTCATCTGGTGTTGAGCTTGATCAGGCGTGGAGTCGATATGCGCTTTGACAGTGAATATGTGCAAAACTTGATGCACAAGGTGCAGTGTTTTCCTGAGGATATTATCCAACTGCGCACCAGCATTCTGGAAAAGTTTCAACGCCAGGATTTTGATCTGATGAGTGATCCGCGTTATTTCGATGACTGGTCTGGTAAGCAAACCTATATTGCCCTAGGCAATATGATGACCGCTGCTGCCTTGTTGGGAATTGATTCCTGTCCGATTGAGGGTTTTGATAGCGCCACGATTAATCAGCTTTTAGCTGAGCAGATCGGGCTGGATTTGTCGCATTGGAGTGTCGCCTATATGGTGGCCTTTGGTTATCGCAAACAAGCACCGGCGCGTGCCAAAACTCGGCAGGCAGCTGAGCAAGTTATTGAGTGGTTTAATTAATGCGAATGATGGTGTGAATGAGGCTGGGGTCTGCGAACGGCATTAAAACGTTCACGCCAGTAGGGCTGATGCAGACTCGAGACCATCACTTTGCCGGTGCGTTGACTAGGTGCATGGACAAAGTGATCATCGCCCACATAAATTCCGACATGAGAAAAGTCGCGTTCGGTCGTGTTAAAGAACAGCAGATCACCAGGTTGGCGGTGTTCAATCTGTACTGAGGGTAGTTGGTTGGCGAGTGACCAGGTGTCGCGAGGCAATTTAACGCCGTGTTTGTTGTAGACATAATGCACCAGTCCACTGCAATCAAAGCCTTCCTGAGGGGTTTCACCACCGTACACATAAGGATGACCCTGGAGTTGTATAGCTTCTTGAGCTGCTTTGCGACTGGCTTCCGGTAT
>RFQK01000298.1 GCA_009925045.1 Methylococcaceae bacterium | reverse complement strand
TCCGACTATGCTACGGACGATGGTTTTAGGGTATTGGTTAACTTGCGCAACCAGGCCCTCAACTTCGAGATGATTTTTGGTTTCGAAGCGCTGTTTTTCATCTTCGGTGGAATCATCGGCATCCAGTTCAATCCAGGCACCCATGGCTAAATTCATACCACTTTTGGCAGCCAGTTCCGGCACTACGTCCATACCATCCATCGAGGTATAGGTTCTTATCGAGTGGACTTTACCGGTTAAAAATTCGACATCCGAAAGAATCTGCTCTTTGCTGGGAAGTATGCCTTTTTGAGGATTGGAATCACGACGCATAGGACTGAAAGTCAATCCCATCATGGTCTTATTCCAGGACGGCAATTGCAACGGGTTATTGATGTAAGACCAAATCCCCAGGTTAACAGCCACCAGGAAAACTAAAGTAATGAATGTCGCGATTTTGGCTTTCATTCGAGAAAAAAACTCCCAAGTGCATTAAGGCAGGATGTAAATATTATTGTTATTTGATTAATTTATCACTGAATGGCTTACTTATCACTGTCCAGTGTCAGTGTAGTGAATTTTTTAGAGCGTTTCAGGAACACTCAGCCGACAAGTATAAAACGCTGTCAGAAAAAAATCTCGCCGCCCCATGCTGTGAATAAACATGAGGGGACGAGATTGCTGATATCTTTTAAAGCAAGAGCAAAGTTTCTGTTCTACCCTTGGCAATGATCTGAACTTTTTCTTCCCTAGCCAACCAACCAATCGCTCTTTGCAAGTCATTCTTGCCCAGACCCGTTTCAGTCGCTATTTTGCTGACACTGGACTCACCATTCTCCGCCAGGAACTTCCAAATCACACCCGCTGACTCACCGATCACATCACTCATAAACACCTCATTTGTTTAAAGACAACGTTGACACATGTATAGCAAAACAGATTTAACGATCTTCAGGTAAAACGATATTGACCTCTAATGTTTCCTGGTTACCATCCTGATCAAAATGCACGGTGATGGCATCCTGACTCACATTGACATATTTACGAATCACGTCCAGCAACTCTTTCTGCAAATCAGGCAAATAAGATGGCTGGTTACGTGAGGAGCGCTCATGCGCAACCAGTATTTGCAAGCGTTCCTTGGCTAAAGATGCCGTATTGGGTTTGGATGTACGAAAATAATCCAACAGACTCATTATTTGCCCCCAAAAATTTTGCTAAACAAACCAGTCTTTTTCTCTTCAATGAAACGGTGCGGGCGATTTTCGCCTAAATAGCGGGCGATAATATCGGCATAGGCCTGGCCTGCGTCACTCTCTTCATCGAGAATAACCGGTGTTCCGGAGTTTGAGGCACTGAGTACTGATTTTGACTCAGGTATTACCCCAAGCAAATGCAAAGACAAAATTTCTTGAACATCATCAACGCTGAGCATTTCACCCAGTTTCACGCGCTCGGGCGAATAACGTGTGAGTAATAAATATTCCTTGATGGGTTCTTCGCCTTTTTCAGCTCGACGAGATTTGCTGGCCAGAATACCCAGCATACGGTCAGAGTCACGTACTGAAGAGACTTCTGGATTAGTTACCACAAAGGCATCATCTGCAAAATACATAGCCAGAGTCGCACCTCGCTCGATACCCGCAGGAGAATCACAAACGATATAACGAAATTCTTTAGATAATTCTTCCAGAATACGCTCAATACCTTCGGTACTCAGGGCATCTTTATCACGGGTTTGAGAAGCAGGTAAGATAAACAGATTTTCACAGCGTTTATCCTTAATCAAGGCTTGATTAAGAGTTGCTTCATTGTTGATCACATTCACCAAGTCATAAACCACTCGGCGCTCACACCCCATAATCAGATCAAGATTGCGAAGACCCACGTCAAAATCAAAGTGCCGCCACCGAGCGGTGCCGCCATGGCAATCCACTTTGGAGCACCGAAGGTCAGCGCGTAAATGCTGCCACAGAAAAGAAACATCCCGACGAGCAGCGCGATCGCAAGACGACCAAACGCTCGATTGAA
>RFQK01000297.1 GCA_009925045.1 Methylococcaceae bacterium | reverse complement strand
GACGGTAGTCCGGCCAATGCATTTTGGTGGAATTCCGCAGCTACCATTGCGGGAAAATCATTACCCGAACCCTCAGTCCTTGGTAATTTAAGCGTATCCACTAATGAGCTTTCAGCCACTCGCCTGATTGATAAATGGTTTTCAGGCAGTGATGTGCCTCAGCCTATAGTGGGCGGTGATACGGCTCGTGGTGAACTGCCTGACATCTTGAGTTATGCCACGTTTAAAGGACCCTTATTTAATAATGGTGCCAGTGCTACCGATGTCGTGCAGGGTCAGGCCGGCACTTGTTACTATCTGGCCAGTTTGGGCGCTATTGCAGACGCTAATCCGCAGAGTATTCAGAGCGGTTTTGTTCAGGATAATGAGAATGGCAGTTATAGTTTTCGTTTTTACGATATTAACTGTAATCCGGTCTATGTTACGACCAACCAGCAATTGCCGGTCGCTAGCTCTTCCAAATCAATGGTTTTGGCGCATTCACCCACTAATGAGTTATGGGTAGCGCTGGCCGAAAAAGCGTATGCGCAGTTAAATACCACTGGAATTTTGCCAACCTCGAATACGGTTAACAGTTATCAGGCGGTGGAGGGCGGTTGGGCATATCCGCTTAAACAAATTACCGGATTGAATTACACCTACTATACGGGGTCTGCAGAATTCAAAGAGGGTACAGGTGATCGATTTGCATACGACACCAAGTATGCCGTCAATTTTTCAAGCTATGAATCCGAAATCATTGCTCTGCTTCAATCTGGTTCGGCTGGCTGCTTGGTTTCATTTGTGGATACGCAAAGTCCGACCGGACAAACCGAGTTGGTTCAGGGGCATGCGTTTATGCTGAATGGCTATGATGCGGCTACCGATTCCCTAATTGTGCGTAATCCATGGGGAGGGGCTGAAGCTAGTGATTATCTGCCGCAGTTTGAAGTTAAACTCAAGGATATCTGGAATAAAGATGTCGTGCTGGCATTAACCAATACCGCTCTGGCGAATAAGAGTTTTACGTATACGATTAAAAGTGATGCTGATACCAAGGCCTTGGCTAAAGCCGAAGGTAGTAGCGTTAACATTAAAGTTTCCCGTGACCAGACTCAGGATTCGGCTACCACCATTTATTACAAGGTTTTTCAGGTTAGTGACACCCAGCCAGCCGATGTTCAGAGTAATAGTCTTATCAACGCGATCGATTTTTCAAAATTTGACAAAGATTATCAGTTAAGTATTCCAGTTTTCACCGATGGTGTTAATGAGGGGGTAGAGTCTTTTCGAGTTGAGTTTTATAAGTCTGCTTCAGGTGGTACAGCCTTTCAGACGGTGACCAGTTTTATTAAAGATACGCAGGAAAGTGCTGTTAATTATTCGCTTAAGCTGACAAAGTCTGTGCCTAGCAATGATGGACAGACACAATACATTCAAATTGAGCGTGATACGGTGGGTAAACCCAGTGAAGTGTATTTGAGTATTGCGGATCCAGTCGGTGACAAGAAACAGATTTTTATTGTTCCAGACAACAATAGCCAGTTGCCCGTTGGTGGAGATAGTGGCTTTAGTAAGCAAAGCGTTAGTTTTTTAGCGAATGAAAGCAAAGTTACGCTTGCGATTAATGTCTTTAATCCGGAAGCTATATCGGGCCAGCTTACTATCAATCTGTTTAAAAATCAGCAAGATGATCAGGTTGATGCCTATTTGCCTTTCAGTCTTGAATCGCAAAATAACCATTCAGGCACACCTGAAACGGTTTATACACTGACATCAGATGCTGCGAATGAATCCACAGCTGTTGCAGAAGGGGGTAGCATTCATTTCACGCTACTACGTTCCAATGCAGACACGCCCGCTACCTTGTATCTGAATACTCAAGGGACTGCAAAACTGGGTGACGATTATCAGAGTGACTTTAGCAATCCGGTTGTGTTTGCAGCGGGTCAGTTATCTGCTGATATCACGATTAAGACGTGTAATGATTTTTGGCTGGAAAACACTGAAACCTTGCAGTTAAACGTCAGTAAAACGCCTGCCGGCGACAATACTGTTGC
>RFQK01000296.1 GCA_009925045.1 Methylococcaceae bacterium | reverse complement strand
TTTACTGTCCGTTCTGAATGAATTAAGTGCAATTCTCAATGACAACACCTGGCTGATACATTTGCGTTACTCGGAAGAACAACTGGAGATTATGGGATATTCCCCCACAACACTTGCCACCATCTCAGATCTTGAAAACTCCGAGTATTTCAGCAAAGTCAATTTACTCTCGCCCTTATACCAAGATAAACAAACCGGCTTAGAACGCTTTCATATTAGTATGAAAGCCACCATCCCAAGTGCATCAGCTGCCACTGAAAACGCCACAAATTCTGCCGAGGAAACAGTTCAATGAAAACTATTTCCCTCACCCAAGATCAGCAACTCGCACTAGGCATTCTGGTTTCGGGCATAGTATTGGTGATTGCCTTGGTGGTTATGCCGGTTATTTCACTCGCACTGGACTACCAAGAGTCCAAAGAAAAATTATTAAAGCGTATTGATAATCAAAAACGCGTGTTAGCCACCAAAGAGGATGTGGCTCTCAATCTGGAAAACATCCAGACTCAAATTAATGAACACAGTTTTTTTAGCAGCCAGCCGACCGAAGCCTTAACATCGGTCGATATGCAAAACACCATCAAAACGATTGTCACGGATGCGGGGGCCGAGCTTAACAGCACTCAAGGCCTGCCGAGCGAAACCCGAGATGATCTGACTAAAGTGATCGTTTCAGTCAATCTTATTGCGTCTCTGGATGTTTTGACTGAAATACTACGATCATTTAATTCAGCTACCCCCTTTCTGATGATCAACCAAATAGAAATCAGACCGATTACCGACGCAAGCTCGAATAATGCCAAACAATCAGCTCCCGTTAAACTTCATATCAATATGCAAGTATTATGCTTCATGAAATCACCGCAATCCTGAGTAAATCAGATTTCCGCATCAAGGCATTGATAGGTGCGGGCTTGATTACCCTCGTCAGTCTGGAATGGCTACTGCATACCTGGCAAGCCTCAGCCATGCGCAAAGGCGTTGAAACGTCTATTGAATCCGTTAATTATGTCCCACGCGAAATTCTCGATCTTAACGACGCACCGGCTGAAACCACAGACTCTGAGGAGCTTACTAACAGACCCTTGTTTAACAAAGGCCGCAAAACCTTCGGGTGATTTTTGAGCAGCGTCAGGAACAGCGTATCCTCGCGCTCAGAAAAGCTAAATCAGGCTCAGCCTCGGCATCGACTGTTAATCCATCTGCAAGCCAAACGGTTAAGAAAAGCCTTGAAGCCAAGCCAGTGCCTCCTCAATCTAATCCAGCAGTTGATGCAACCGCAGAAGAATTCGTAGCACCCAATATTCCAGAACCCGAGAACAACAATGAAAACGAATAAACGTATTGCTATTTCGCTCATCCCCTTACTGACATTAAGTGGCTGTGAGTTCATTGGCCCTCAGTTTAAACAAAAACTTCAGTTGCCTACGCAACAGTCTGCTTTCAATGAGAGCGAAATCAGCAACCCGGCTCCTGATAATAGTCAACGGGTGGCCAAAGTTGAAATCTTTACCAATAATGAATCGACTATCAATGCCCTTCCCGCCGGTGCGCATCGTTCTGGACAAACGGCGGGCGAATATAGCCTGAACTTTGATGACGCCGATATTTACGAAGTGGTTAAAGTCATTTTAGGGGATATTCTCGGGCAAAATTACTCTATCAGCCCTCAAGTGAACGGTAAAGTCACGCTCCAAACCACTAAAGCCTTAAGCAAAGATGAGCTGATTCCAACCTTAGAAATGCTGTTAAATATCAATAATGCTGCGCTCATTGAACATGGCAGCACTTATTTGATTAAGCCGTCCACCGAAGCGCTTTATAGCTCATCGGTTAAAATCGCTGGCACGACTAAAATGCCAGGCGGTTATCAGACTCGAGTGGTACCGGTAAAAAATGTATCCGCCACAGAAATTGTCGATATTTTAAAACCTTTATTGCCGGAAAAATCCCTTATTCAGGCAGAACCCAATCGCAACATACTGCTAATAGCCGGTTCAGGTGCCGATCTGGCTCGTATCAGCGAATTAATCGCCATT
>RFQK01000295.1 GCA_009925045.1 Methylococcaceae bacterium | reverse complement strand
AAGCCGAGGCTGAAACAGGCAAGCCACCATCTGCATCGTGAGCCATGCCATCCACTGAAATCCAGCAACTCATTAATAAAACCGATTTTAAAAATTGTTTCATCATAGATTTATTGATCTTGGATTTGGGTCAGAATACCACTGGTCGCCTGACCGTCACTGCCATAACAGCCATAATTAAATGTGTACGACTTGGCTTTGATGAGCGTCTCTTGATTGGCCGTCGTATCTACGGAAATAAGGTAGCTATTGTCGCCCTTAGGTTTTGGCGGTGTTGAATAATAATCAACAGGCTCCAGTTTCACTTCCGTGCCATAAAGATCATCGCCAAATCGATCCGATGCATTCACTGTTCGGGTTGGGTCAAGCGTCGTCAACTGGGCATTCAGGTAAGACTGGTTGTTATTGGTATTGTTCGTGGTACTGCTTAGAGCGACTAATAGATAACTTGTGTCAGAGGGACTGACTTTTTTATTGGCGGCACAGGTCATGGTATAGGACTGCTTTTTGTTATAAGCAATCGATTTGGCGACATAGGCTCCCGCTTTTAAACCTGTGGCTGAAGACGTGGTCGCCACATCAGCGCTGTTCAGACATTGATAATAAAGCTGATAGTTATGTGTGGTCCATCTGACGTTTTTAACGATGGTATCCAGAGTCAGGGTGTATTTGCCGTTGCCCGCTTTAAGCAGGTATTGTTCCGTACTACCCTCGGCTAAAGGCTTAATGACAGATTGAGCGCCGGTCTTGCTGAGTGCTACATTAATTTTTTGCGGAGCGGTAGCGGTTAACGCCGTGGTGTCCTGAATTTTAAGTGTCGCATAGGTAGTGGGCCGACCATTGAGCGGCGAACAGCTCAATTGATAGACATCCACAGCACCTGCCTGATTGGCCAAGCTTTGGGTTTGAGTTTCAGCCAAACCGATATGGCAATAACTCAAAAAAACCAATGAAGTCAGACAGATATTTTTCACAAATAACACTATATATACGAGAATCTGGGCTGACGATTATAAATAAAAACACTCTGTTAAAAAGCATTTTTAAATCTAGAATCGCTGGAAAGACCGGGGCACTATGACCTTGACAGAAATAGCACCCCGTCACTTAACAAAAATTACAAGTGTGGATCGTATTTAGCACCTTCCAACTTAGGGAAACGCTTGGTTTTGCTTTGCATAGGTAACAATGCATCAATATCTTCTGCGCTTGGTGCAATACCCAAATACAAACCATTATTTGGATCAGTTGAGCAGCTTGCTGGCACTGGACTGACACGATTGACAGTAATGGTGCTCCAATAAATGGAATCAGTTCCATCATCAGTGTTTTTAACTGTAGCCGCATTTGGCATTAAGTCCTGATTGGTAAATACTTTGGTTGCGGTAGTTGCAGGCTGGCCGTTCACCAAAACAGGACTACTAACCGTTGAAGCAATCGCAATTTTGCCCTGCGTGGTAAAACCCGCCCAAACGTCATAACGGTTAGCAGAGGATTTATCGCCTTTTTTATCGGTATCATTAGCGGCAGTCTCGGTGGTACACATCGATAACACCGCAGTCAGAATTTTGATACCTTTAAAGCAGCTATTCGGATTCAAAACTGGTGAAGTTACTGTAAAAGGGATCAGACCAGTCGTACCACCACCTTCAACCAGCTCTGCACCCCAGGTGTCAAAACCTCTGAATAATGCGGTATTAGTCACAGTGCCTGTTGCACCCGGAATAGGCAACAATTCGCGTTTGATATAGGTGTTAGGGAAGAAACCAGGCCCTACCCAACCGGCAGCCAAAGCAGTCTGAAAACCAGCTTCAGTTAAAGGTTTCCAGCCAGACTTGTTTGTAGTTGCATCATATAAACCCAATGGTTTGACTTCAAAAGCCTGGCCATTTTTGTTGGTTTGCAGGTAAATACCGGCAGTAACAGCAGCAGTTGACTCAATATAGTTGGTGGTTACACCACCTGTACCTAAGGGACTGGTCGCTGTTTTCAAATCGTCAGCTTTATAAGTGCCTGTAAAGTAGTTATTGCTGTTCAGAG
>RFQK01000294.1 GCA_009925045.1 Methylococcaceae bacterium | reverse complement strand
TTTGATGGCGCCATCAAAAAAACCGTCAGCTTCAGTGTCGGAACTGTAAAAAGTATAAGAACTAAATTCACCATGTTGTTCCCAACTCATTTGGAAATTATCAAACTTGGCACTAAAGTGGTCGGCGTCATGATCCGGTCGGTTCGCCCCGAAGCGATCACATAAAGTTGCTATGTGCTGACGTTCACGGGTTTTTTCCTCAGAACTTAGCGTGAGTGCCAGATAACTCGCCCTGACCGGTAGGCTAATAAGTGAGGATGCGCGTGCATGTACTTCATTGTGTAGTTTGAAGCGCAGCGGATGATTAGTGGGTATAGGTTGAAAATGGTTCATGAGTTTCTGAAAATCGTAATCTGTGCATTTTAGCTGCAGGATACAAGGAATGCCTCAAAACAAAAACCTGAATATCAGTGGATTTATCGAGCAGGGATTTTTCTGTGACAAATTGTCGCAGTTTTTCTGGACAACTGCTGTCTAATTGCATAGAATCCGCCTGCCTTAAAAACTTAGTTTTTAGGCGCTAAACGGAGGAGGAAAGCGGCCATACGATTGGATAATAAAAACAAAAATCCGCAGTATTTCTTGACTGTTGATTCATAACAGACGTCTTTAAAAAACATAATAATACCAACAGACGGAAGCCCACTTCAGGTGGGCTTTTTTATGTCTGTCGTTCCGTGTGGTTCATGAATTTAACCTAGTTATCAACAAAAGTAATTTAGGATTTACTAATAGCGAATTAAAACTATTCACTCTCGGTCTGATAAAACTTTAGTCTGCTCAACCTATTGATTTTTAGAGATAAAAATATTGTGATCAGTTTTTGGACAAATCAATGGAAGGTCTTAAAAATCAAGGAAAAAACAAGGCAAATCAGAACATATACACAGACTTATCCACAGATTCTGTTGATAAATATAAAATCAATCAGTTAGCGCTAGATTTTAAGAATCGGCTTAAGAAATGTTCGAAAGCAGAGGAAATGTGAATAGTGCTGTTTGCCGGTAAAACCTAGCGAAGCATTTCCCTGACGGTTTGATCCTCTCCACAGAAAACCCGTGTTTGTGGCAGCAGGAAAATACCGTGTTCAACCACGCCCGGAACTGCGTTTAGTTGGAGGTCAATTGAAACGGGAGCATCATTATTAAACTGACAATCGAGAACTAAACAGCCATGTGAAGTCACATGCAGACCATCTCCCTGTTTTCTTAAAACTGCCGCGATATTCAAATGCGAGAGGCTGTTTTGGACTAATGAAACGGCAAAAGGCATCACTTCAACCGCTACAGGAAACTTCTCACCAATGTGGTTTACTTTTTTACTTGGGTCAATCAGCACCCAAAACTCCCGACTATTCTGTGCGAGCAGTTTTTCCCTGACTAAATCAGAACCCCGTCCTTTTAAGAGGCTTAGATCAGGAGCTACTTCATCGGCTCCGTCAACATACAAATCAAGATAGGCCAGCGTTTCAATTCCGACTAGTTTTAAACCCGCCTGACGGGCGTACTGCAGAGTCACAATGGAACTGGCCACATATTGACAGTCCAGGGCTTCGTTTTGTTGGCGTTCGACTAAGGCATCGATAAAACAATTAGCCGTGGAACCCGTTCCTAGGCCAATAAGCATGCCTGAATCAATTTGCTGTGCTGCATAATGAGCAACACGCTGTTTGTCATTCATCGCCGAAACCTGCTGAATTAGTGTTTCACTTTTTTGGCTTTATGGCCGGTTTGTTGAACGAAATAACGCGCTTTTTCCAGCGTGTTTTCACTCAAAAAACTGCGCCAAGCCTCACTGCCGCGGTCTGCAACAGCCGTGGAAAAATCTCTAAATAAAGTAGTCTGATTAATCACCGCATGCGGGCTTAAACCAAATTCCTTGGTGAGGTAATAACTCACACTCATCAAATAGGCTTTTTCTTTACTGTTCAGTTTGATCAGTTTTTTGGTTTTTTTGATGTAAACATAATATGACGTCAGTGCCAGCACGCTTAGACCCAAAAATTTTGTCCAAATCATACGAAACTGATTATCTTCAAAGAGTGTGTTGCCCTT
>RFQK01000293.1 GCA_009925045.1 Methylococcaceae bacterium | reverse complement strand
AGCCGGCAGCGATTCTAATTTACGCGGATTGTTGGTTGAAGTAGAAACAGGAGGGGCTGTCACTAATGTCGGCAAAGTGTTGGCTGAACAGGGTAATGCCAGTTTAATTGGCTTTGCGGTCAATCAGAAAGGTAAAGTTTCAGCAACTACCTCGGTGAATCTGAATGGCACCGTGAGGCTAATGGCTAGGGAAGGGATTCAGAATCCAACCAGCACCGGTGGTAAATTGTTGGGCAAATCAACCTTACGTGGCAGCGACTTGGATGATGGCTTGGGCAAAACTGCCAATGTTACTTTAGATACCGCCAGTTCAACCAGCGTTGATCTCGATACTGATAAAACTACAACAGCCATTGATGCTCAGGCCCAGTTGAAATCCGCGATTGAAATCAGCGGGCATGATATTGTCATTAAAGATCAAGCGACAGTGACTGCGCATTCAGGGAACATCTCAGTTGCCGCTGTGGATAATCCCGGCGATCCTAAATTCAAAGGAAATGCCAGAATATATCTTGATTCCGGCAGTAAGATTGATGCCTCCGGGGTAAAAAATGTCAGTTTACCCATGGAAAGAAACGTGATCGAGGTTGAATTACGTAAAAATGAATTACGTGATGCCCCTCAACAGCGCGATGGCGTTCTGTATGGTGAAAAAGTTAAAGTTGATATCCGGGATGCGCAACTCAGCTACGATGCTGTCACTGGATCTTTGCTGACCGCCAAGATACCGGTTGCCGACATCAAAGGTGCGGTTGATCGAATTGCGCGCAACATTGATGAAAGAAGTACGGATGGTGGCAATATCAATTTATCCACCAGTGGCAGTGTGGTGAGTCAAACTGGGAGTGTGTTAGATTTTTCCGGTGGTTCAGTTGCTTATCGTGATGGGGTTATTGCAACCACACAATTGATGTCACAAGGACAAGTGGTTGACATTGCTAAAGCGGATCCCAATCAACATTACGATTCCATAGTCGGTTCGCTTACTTTACCCGCAGATAAATGGGGTGTGAAGCAATCATGGCAGATTCCTGGATTGCAAAGTGCCCATTCAGAATCTGCTTATGTCGATGGTAAAGCAGGGGGGCATTTAGTCATCCAAGCCTATGAGTCTGCCTTAGCCGGTACTTTCGATGGTCAGACAATCTCAGGAACTCGTCAGCGATTACCAGCGCTTCAGGCTGCTGCCAGTAGTCTGTATTTTGATATGACCCAAGGGAATTTGTTTGGGAAACAGAATGTGGTTTTTTCGCAGGAAAAGGCCAATATACCGTCTATTGATGTAGCCATTAATCGTCAAGCACCCAATAGCAAGCAAGTTGCACCCCTTGTACTAAATCCTGCCAGCTTTAAAAATGCCGGTATAGGACGTTTAAGTATCAGAACCAATGGAACTGTTACGCTTCAGGACGGCCAAACACTCGCATTAACAGATAACGCGCAATTACGCATAGAAGCAGCCGGTGTGGATATTCAGGGTGGAATTGTTACACATGGCGGTTCCGTGCAAGTTCAGCCCGTCCAGTCTGCAGGGGTTTTAGCTGCCAATCCCATTAATATGGGTACAAATGCCTCCATTGATGTCAGCGGTGTTTGGTTGAATGATTGGCTAAGCAGTCAGCAAGGTAAGCCTTTAAGTGGTCTGGCTGCCATAAATGGTGGCTCAGTGAGTTTTTTAACTGAGCGTGGTGATCTGACACTCCAAACCGGTAGTCATATTGACGCCAGTTCAGGTGCTTGGATGAAAACCCAAGGTAAATTAGTCGCAGGCACAGCGGGCGCTATTAGCTTTACGGCTGCGACCCAGACTGGCAGTGGTGTTGTATCCAAATTAGTCCTTGATGGTGATGTCAGTGCATGGGGTTTGACTAAAGGCGGTAGTCTTAATCTTGTTAGCAATCAGGTCCTGATAGATTCCGCTGTTACGACTTCTTCTGATGGTCAGCAATTGCTACTTTCTCCGCAGTTTTTTCAGCGAGGAGGATTTTCTGACTACAAGGTTACTGCCAATGCTGGCAGTTTAAAAGTAGCAGAAAACACCTTGATTCAACCCAGACAGGCTAATCGCC
>RFQK01000292.1 GCA_009925045.1 Methylococcaceae bacterium | reverse complement strand
TGCGCCCTGGGTACACGCGCATATTGGCGTTGGGACCGGTCTTCAAGCCGGTTTGCATATGCATGAACTTGAAGTCTTCAACCACAGCGTTGCCGAACCGTCTTTAGCTACAACTGATTACCAAGCGGTCAGTGATGATCAAGGGGTGATTGATCTGGATTCGGCGATTAAGCCCATACAGCATACGCATGATTTTCTGGCCATCGTCAGTTGGCAGCTGGATCAGTATTTGCTGGATTTAGATCGTCAACCGCATTCTGCTCGCTTTTACCCTCCCGCATTTAGCACGCCTGCTATCCCACAACTCGAACTGCGGTCTCCCCGCGCACCCCCCGTTTAATTTGCTTAGTCTGAAGTCCGCTTCAGAGAGTAATGCCGCTGTGCCTGTTAAGGCCAAAAAAACGTTTTTAAATTGGAGTTTGATATGACAAATCGTCGTCATATTCGTTATAGCCTGTTAGGTCTAAGTCTGTTCACGCATTTGTGTTTTGCTCAGAGCATCATGCCCGTGGATGGGATTAATCATGTCGATCCAATTGAATTGGATCAGAACTTGAGTCTTTCGCAACTAGTTGAGCAAACCCTGGAGAAATATCCTGATCGTTTAATCAACGAAGCCCTGCAAAATCAGGCCGACGCCTGGCAGACACGGGGTGATGGCTGGTTTGCCGGATCGCAAGCCCTGGCTCTTGATTACAATTCCGATAAAGTTGCCGATGACAGAGGTTCGCGTGAAATCAGTGGTCAACTGGAGTTCACGATCTGGAATTGGGGACAGCGTTCCGCAGCCCAGGAGATTGCTGAACGTTCGCAACAATTTGCCGCCAAACAATCTTCCGCAGTCAGAATAGAAGTAGCCGGTCTGGTGCGCAGTGCGCTTTGGGAGATGGCACTGGCGGAAAGTCGTGTCGAAATAGCTCGCTATTATCTGGATATTTCCAGTCAGTTGCTGGATAAGGTCAAACGACGCGTAGATCTCGGCGATCTGGCACGCGCAGATTTATTATTGGCTGAAAGTGAGCATTTACATAATCAATCGCTTTTGAATCAGGCCGTCGCTGAACTTATGCACAGTCGTAAAAACTACAGCACGCTCACTCAGTCCAACCATGTGCCGGTCAACTACAAAGAGACTCTGAGCCCTCTAAGCAAAATAGAGCCTAATCATCCTTTGTTAGATGCGATCAATACGTTGGTGGAGCGTAAGCAGGCCAGCATCGAATGGGCGAAGACCACCGACACCATAAATCAACCCAAGCTACATTTTGGGGGCAGAACGACTCGTGACCATCGTGCTATGGACGACATTCAAACTGCCAGTGTTGGCGTGGTGATACCGTTTGGTCACAGTAGCTATGATGCGCCAGAGGTTGCGGCGAGTTATGCAGAGCTCAATCAGGTAAAAGCCGCTCGTGAACATTTAATGCGGGATTTGGAAAAAAAGTTACATGAAGCCGAGCATATGTTGGATGTCACTCGACAAGAATTAGCGATAGCGATTCGGATGAAAGAAATTGCTGAAACGCATTTGAATATGACCCAAATCAGCTTTTCTTCGGGTGAAATCAATTTACTGGATTTATTAAAAATTCAGGCGCGCAGTCTTGAGGCGATTCGTAATGCTAAAGAACAGGAAGTTAAGTTGCAGCGTTATATAGCCCTCTACAATCAAGCGGTAGGAGTCATGCCATGACAGTTTGTGGCTTGAGACGTTATCCTGTCTGGCTATTAGGGATCGGTCTTGGTTTTGCGCCCATGCTGGCTGCCGAGGGTAATCGCAGCTTACATTTGACGCCCGAACAGCAGCAAAAAGTGGGTGTGCAGATTTCTAAAGCAGGCTCGGCAACCATTCATCAGAGTGTTCTGGCGCCTGGAAAAATTGTAATTAATAACGATCAGATTGCTCATGTCATTCCTCGCGTTGCCGGGGTCGTGCGTGAAGTGCGCAAATCCACCGGTGACACAGTTAAAAGCGGTGAATTATTGGCCGTACTCGAAAGCATGGAAATTGCCGATGCCAGTGCCAGTTATTTTTCGGCTGAGGCCAGAAGAAAGTTGTTGGAAGCCTCCTTCAAACGTAAGGAATTACTCTGGAAAGA
>RFQK01000291.1 GCA_009925045.1 Methylococcaceae bacterium | reverse complement strand
GATGTTATGAACACACTAAAATTACTGGTATCAGCCATTGCCTTATCGGGATCTATGTCTGTTATCGCAGCGGATTCATTGCCTACAGTTGCGCCAGCACCTGCGGATAACCCCACTACACCTGACAAAGTAGAATTGGGCAAAATGCTATATCACGACCCACGCTTGTCATCTTCGGGTACCGTATCTTGTGCTTCATGCCACAATGTGATGCTGGGTGGTGAAGACAATCGTCCAAATTCGGTTGGTGTAGGTGCTCAAACGGGTGGCCGCAGTGCCCCAACCGTTTGGAATGCTGCATTCAATAAGGTTCAGTTCTGGGATGGTCGTGCTGCAAGTTTAGAAGCTCAAGCCGCTGGTCCTGTAACCAACCCCATTGAGATGGGTATGAAAAGCTGGGATGATGTTGTGGCACGCCTAAAATCAATTGAAGGCTATCAACATGCCTTTGATAAGGCATTTGGTCCAAATTCAATCAGTAAAGACAACGCCACAAAAGCGATCGCTGCCTACGAACGTACCTTGATTACGCCAAACAGTGCTTACGATAAGTATGTGAATGGTGATAAATCTGCGTTGAATGCCCAACAAATTCGTGGCTTAGAAAAAGCGAATCAACTGGGATGTACCAGTTGCCACAGCACAGCGGCCTTTAATGGTGGTGGCTCTTTCCAAAAATTCCCAGTTTATCCTAATGGCTATTTTGAAGCGCAATACCATTTCAGCAAAGACTTAGGAGTTGCTGAGGTGACCAAAAATGATAATGACAAACATTATTTTAAAATACCGACTTTGCGTAACAACCGGTGAGTTCCCTCAACAATCATTACCAAGACTACCTGGCACACCGGGTAGTACTTTTAACTAAGTATTGTTGTTTAAAAGGGGGCCTGGCCCCCTTTTTTATTCATTTGTTGTCTCTATAACGCTTGTTCGCAATCATTCGTCATCATGCCCGTATTGACTCGCTATCTCATCAAAGAAATCATCAAAGGCACCACTATTGCCATGATGATACTGCTTACTTTAATTAATTTATTTACCTTGAGCGATGAGCTACAAAAATTAGGCGAAGGAACGTATACCCTAGCCAAAATTTTCCAATATGTGGCACTGACAACCCCGCGAGTGCTTTATGAACTCATGCCTTCAGCAGCTTTATTAGGAAGCATTTTTGTAGTAGGTGCAATGGCGAATAACCGCGAAATTATAGCAATGCGTTCGATTGGACTGTCATCCTCCTGGATAATCCGTTCAATTTTGTTAGCTGGTTTCATCATGGTGATGTTCGCGGTATTTGTTGGCGAGTTTGTAGCGCCTGAGACTGAGAAAGCCGCGCAATTGTTACGAACCTATGCCACAAAAAATGAAATGGTCCTCAAAACCCAATATGGTATGTGGCTAAGAGAGGGCAATCAGTTCATTAATGTCAGAAAGATCGTAAATAATGAGTCCCTGCAAGATATTCGCTTTTACGAGATTGACGAAAACCATCAATTGAAGATGCTGCGTCATGCCGACACCGCCCACTTAATTCAAAGCGGCCAATGGCGTTTACAGAATGTTTCCAGTTCTTTTCTTGGCGCACGTCAGGTTGATTCAAAAGTACTGGATGAACAGGTTTGGGACTCGGCTATTAATTCTGATTTACTTGAAGTGACCGTGATAGAACCCGATAACTTAGCAATTATCGATTTGTATCACTACATTGATTTCCTTCAAGACAATAATCAGCAATCACAAAAATATGAACTCGCCTTTTGGGGGCGGATAGTGAATCCGTTTATCGTTTTTGTCATGCTCATGGTGTCTTCGCCATTTGTGATTGGCATTGGTCGTGGATCGAGTACGGGTGCCCGCATCATGATCGGCATTATGATCGGTTCAACGTTTAACATTTTTGATAAGTTGTTCAGTCAACTCGGTATGGTCTACAGCTTAAACCCATTATTAGTCGCAGTTACGCCTTCACTCATCGTGTTTGCAGGTGCAATTCTTGCGATGAGAATACAGCGGATATAAGTGAGTGATTGATTCAATAATGGCAAGACATAAAAAAGGCCCAGTAAAACTGAGCCTTTTTTGAGATGGCGGAAGCT
>RFQK01000030.1 GCA_009925045.1 Methylococcaceae bacterium | reverse complement strand
AAAGACGATCATGAGGAGTCGGCATTGAAAAACTCTCCCACACTTTGTGTAACAAAGCGTGTTACAAAATGTAGTACAAAAGGAGAGTTTTTAGACCCCAGCTTTGAAAAAGCCAGTTAAAACATGTATTTATAATGGTGCCGAGGAGAGGACTTGAACCTCCACGGGGTTACCCCCACTAGCACCTGAAGCTAGCGCGTCTACCAATTTCACCACCTCGGCAAAGGGGATGAGTAACAACTCTTAGAGCCGCGCATTCTAATCACCCCATCCTTAATTGTCAACCAAAGCCTATCGACTTGAAGAATTTCTTGCTTTTATTTGACCAGACTTGAAAATTTTATATGCGTCCCCAATATGCTGAGAACAGTTTTTAACAACCTTTAATTGAGCAATACCTATGACAGTTGATGCACAAAAACAAACCCTAGGTTTTCAGACCGAAGTCAAACACTTGCTGCACTTAATGATTCATTCTTTGTACAGCAACAAAGACATTTTTTTACGTGAATTGATTTCCAATGGTTCTGACGCCGCCGATAAATTGCGTTTTGAAGCCTTATCCAACGATGCTTTGTATGAAGGGGATAGTGATCTAAACATCCGGGTTAATTTCAATGAAACCGCCAAGACCATCACCATCAGTGATAATGGTATTGGTATGACCCGTGATGAAGTTCAGGAACACATTGGTACCATTGCCAAATCCGGTACTAAACAATTCTTTGAGCGCCTGACTGGCGACCAAGCCAAGGACAGTGAACTGATTGGTCAATTTGGGGTGGGTTTTTATTCAGCCTTTATCGTCGCTGACAAAGTCACTTTGACAACCCGTAAAGCTGGGGCTGCTGTGGGTGATGGTGTGCGCTGGGAGTCAAGCGGTGAAGGTGATTACACCATTGAGACTGTCGAAAAAGCTGGCCGTGGGACAGAGATTGTCCTGCATTTAAAAGAAGGAGAAGACGAATATTTAAGTAGCTGGAAATTACGTTCTATCATCAAAAAATATTCGGATCATATTTCTCTGCCTATCATCATGGCGCAAGAAATTCCTGCCGAGAAAGATGATGAAGGCAATGAAACCGCACCTGCGCGTGTTGAAGATGAAACTGTGAATACAGCTTCTGCGCTGTGGACAAAATCAAAAGACGAAATTAGTAACGAGGACTATAACGAGTTTTATAAACACGTCGGCCATGATTACCAAGATCCATTGACGCACGTCCATAGCAAGGTGGAAGGCACTAACGAATTTACTCTGCTGCTCTATGTGCCGGGTCGTGCCCCGTTTGACTTATGGGATCGTGACTCCAAACATGGGGTTAAACTGTATATCCGCAAAGTCTTCATCATGGACGATGCCGAACAGTTAATGCCACGTTACTTGCGATTCATTCGCGGTGTGATTGATGCTGACAGTTTGCCACTCAACGTTTCACGCGAAATCTTGCAACAAAGCAAACAAATCAATGCGATTAAATCCGGCGCGGTGAAAAAAGTATTGGGTATGCTGGAAGATCTGGCTGACAACGATGCTGATAAATATCAGTTATTTTGGGAACAGTTTGGTAACGTGATTAAAGAAGGCACCATTGAAGATGCTAAAAACAAAGATCGAGTTGCTAAATTACTGCGCTTTTCTTCTACCCATACCGATGACAAAACCCAAAATATTTCATTAGCGGATTATGTGAGCCGTATGAAAGAGGGTCAGGATCAGATTTATTACATCACTGCCGATAATTTTGCTGCCGCTAAAAACAGCCCGCATCTGGAAATTTTCCGTAAAAAAGGCATCGAAGTGTTGTTGCTGTCTGACCGTGTAGATGAATGGTTAGTATCCAGCCTGACCGAGTTTGAAGACAAACATTTACAATCGATTGCCAAAGAGCAGTTAGATCTGGAAAAATTCGAGACCGAAGAAGATAAACAACATCAGGAAGAAGTCAGTAAAGATTTCGAGTCAGTTTTAAACCAAATGAAAGAAGTGCTGGATGATAAAGTCAATGAGGTCAAAATCAGTCACCGTCTGACCGACTCACCCGCCTGTCTGGTGACCGGTGCTTATGATATGAGTCTGAATATGGAACGCATCATGAAAGAATCCGGCAATCCTATGCATATGATGGGTATGGGAGGTTCTAAGCCGACTTTCGAGGTCAATCCGGACCATTCATTGGTTAAAGCCCTGAAAACCGAACAAGACGATGCCCGATTTGCCGACATCACCCATATCTTGTTTGATCAAGCGGTACTGAGTGAAGGTGGTCAGTTGGATGATTCAGCAGCCTTTGTCCACCGATTAAACGGTTTGTTACAAGGTCTGTTGGCCTAATCAATAGGCAGGAAACAAAAAAGGCTGGGTCAACCAGCCTTTTTTATGCGTCTTATTTAGGTGTCTTAGCTTTGCAATTCTGCCCGGGCTCTGGCAATCGCCGCTCTCACCTGTTCGGGCGCTGTGCCACCAATATGATTACGGGCAGCGACAGAACCTTCCAGCTTCAGAATATCAAAAACATCCTCGCTAATACTCGGTGCAAACTGTTGCAATTCTGTCAGGCTGAGCTCCGACAAATCACGACCCGTTTCCACACCTAAACGCACCGCCAGACCCACTACTTCATGAGCATCACGGAAGGCCATCCCTTTGTCACGCACCAGATAATCAGCTAAATCCGTCGCGGTCGCAAAGCCCCGTTTCGCCGCTTTGTACATATTGTCGGCTTTAGTCTGCACCCGCGGCATCATGTCGGCGAAAGCACGCAGCGAATTGATCAAGGTATCGACACAATCAAACAGCGGCTCTTTATCTTCCTGATTGTCTTTGTTATAGGCCAAGGGCTGACTTTTCATCAGCATCAACAGACTCATTAAGTGTCCGGTCACCCGCCCTGCCTTACCACGAACCAATTCGGGTACATCAGGATTTTTCTTTTGCGGCATGATAGAAGAACCGGTGCAAAAAGCATCCGGGATATCAATAAAATCAAACTGGGCACTGGTCCACAACACCAGTTCTTCTGAAAAACGCGATAAATGCACCATGATCAGGCTGGCAGCTGCGGCAAACTCTATCGCGAAATCTCGGTCACTGACCGAATCCAAGGAATTATAGGATGGACGTTCAAAACCCAATAAACTTGCGGTCATAAAACGATCAATTGGATAACTGGTACCGGCTAGCGCTGCAGCCCCTAAGGGCATGATATTAATCCGCTTACAGCAATCTTGCAGGCGTTGCTGATCTCTGGAAAGCATTTCAAACCAAGCCATCATGTGATGACCAAATGTCACCGGTTGCGCTACTTGCAAATGCGTAAAGCCCGGCATGATGGTATCGGCCTCACGCTCGGCCACCTCTAACAACGCCAGTTGCAGACGACGTAATTGCTTGAGAATTTCACCGATTTCGCTGCGCAAATATAAACGAATATCCGTCGCCACCTGATCATTGCGTGAGCGGCCGGTGTGAAGTTTTTTGCCGGCAATGCCAATAAGATCGGTAAGACGTGCTTCGATATTCATATGCACATCTTCTTGTTTGATTGACCAGGTAAATTCGCCTCGCTTAATTTCATCACTGATTTGTGCCAGCCCTTTTTGGATAGCCGTCAAATCTTCAGCCGTTAAAATACCAATGCTTTCCAGCATAGTGGCATGAGCCAGTGAACCCTGAATATCCTGCAAGGCCATGCGCTGATCAAAACTCACGGATGCTGTAAATTCTTCAACAAATGCATCAGTTGCTTCTGCAAAACGGGCACTGGAGAGTTTTTCGGTGTTGATATTAGTCATGCGCCTAAACAAGATAAGTCATTAAAAAATCCGCAGATTATACCTGTGGAGACGTTTACATGATATTGCTGAAGGGGTTTATTTATACGCAGATCGCCTGTAATTGCTGAGATTGCAGTAGAATTGCCCGCATTCGTACTTCATAACACTGCCATGTCTACACGCTATTCTATACGTCCGGGCTGTCCTTATCCGCTGGGTTATAAGATTTATGACGATGGTGTCAACTTTTCTATTTCCAGCCGACATGCAACACAGGTTGAATTATGCCTGTACCAGAAGGCCGACAGTAAAAAACCATTTCAAGTCATCGAACTACAACGTAACTTTAACCATACCTTTTTTTCCTGGCATGTCTTTGTTGAAAATCTGCCCGCCGGAGTCTGGTATGGATGGCGCATAGATGGCCCTTCGCTGACGCGGGAATCCGGCTTGCGCTTTGACAAAGACAAACTATTACTCGACCCTTGGGCACGTGCCGTTAGCAGTAAACTCTGGAACCGATTCAAAGCTCGTCAGCCAGGCGATAACAGCCAACAGGCAATGCGCGCCATGGTAGCCGATAATCGCGATTATGATTGGGAAGGCGACAAACCTCTGGCTATCCGCAGCGAAAAAGCCATTATTTATGAATTGCATGTCGGGGGGTTTACTCGGCACAGCAGTTCAGGCGTTAAACACCCGGGTACATTCGCTGGCCTGATTGAAAAGATTCCCTATTTACAACAACTGGGTATCACCCATGTTGAGCTGTTGCCGGTGATGGCCTTTGATGAACAAGATGTGCCAGATCATACCGCCGCCCTGGGCTTAAAAAATTACTGGGGATACAGTACACATAGTTTTTTCAGTCCGCATCCAGGTTATTGCGTTAATCCGGAGAAAGGAACTCATGTACAAGAATTTCGTGACCTGGTTAAAGCTTTACATACAGCTGGTATAGGCGTGATTATGGATGTGGTGTTTAATCACACCTCCGAATCCGGTGAAGACGGTCCGGTGATCAATTTCAAAGGCATCATGGGTAACAGTTTTTATCTGACTGACAAACACGATAAACGCATCTTTCATGATTACACCGGTTGCGGAAACACCGTTAACGCCAATCATCCTTTGGTGAGCAACTTCATCATCACCTGTTTGGAATATTGGGTGCGGGAAATGCACGTCGATGGCTTCCGCTTTGATCTGGCCAGTGCTCTGGCGCGGGGAGAAGATGGTAGTGTGTTGCAGGATCCACCGCTGGTCTGGGGTATAGAGCTTTCAGAACAGCTCAGCCGAACCAAACTGATTGCCGAAGCCTGGGATGCCGCCGGCTTATATCAGGTAGGCAGTTTTCCGGGCTATCGTTGGGGCGAGTGGAACGGCCGCTACCGTGATGTCATGCGTCGCTTCCTGGCCGGCGACACCCACATTATCAGTGAAGTCGCTACGCGAATCTGCGGTAGCAGTGACTTATACCAACCACAATACCGTCTACCGATCAGCGGTATCAACTTTATTACCTGTCATGACGGCTTTACGCTTAACGACTTATTTAGCTATAACCATAAGCACAATGAAGCCAATGGTGAAGACAATCGTGACGGCTGCAATAACAACCTCAGTTTTAACTGTGGTGTGGAAGGCCCCACCCTCTCTCCTGCAATACACAAGCAACGCAAACAGCATGCTAAAAATGCCACTGCCTTGTTACTTCTCAGTATTGGCGTACCTATGTTGCTGGCAGGTGACGAGTTTCTCAACAGTCAGTCGGGCAATAACAACGGCTATTGCCAAGATAACCCCTTAAGTTGGCTCGATTGGGATCAGGCACAAAGCAATGCCGATAATTTACGATTTGTCCAAATGATGGTGCAACTGCGTAAACGTCACGGCTCGCTGATGCGCCGCCATTTTTTAACGGGTGAAGCCGCATCAGGCGAAACACTTGCGGATATTACCTGGCATAACGTCGACCCTGATCAGCCCTTTGACTGGTCGGGCAATCAGGCTCTGCCACTGGTTTACAGCTTAAAAGCGCTGCATGACGATGAAACCGATTTGCATATCGCCATCAACATGACAGATCTGCCTTGGACTTTAAAACTGCCTGTGATCAGCGGACAAGGCTGGTGTCTGGCTGTCAATACGGCGCTGGATTCTCCACAGGACATTATTGCCCCAGAAGCACAAAAACCGTTTAAAACCCGCCATTACCAGCTTGCACCCCGCAGCATTCAAGTGTTTGAGAGTCATAAAGACTAGATCTATTTAACGTCGGCTACGCTCATAATCCAAAATTTTATGGCGTAAGTCGACGTAGTTACCGCCGATTAATTGCCAAAATGTAGCCCCGGCATCGATATCTTTGCTGATGAGTTTCACTGCAATCGCACCATTGGCACTAATATCGGTGATCTGTGCCTCAATATCGACAAAGGGTTTATTAACGACACGCTTATCCGGTTCAACCCGAAATATCACGTTTTCACCCACTCTGAAGACCTGTGGTTTTTTCAAGCCGCCCAAAAAGCTCAGACTATATTCCTGCACCGACTGAAACGGCGAGACAAATTCCCAATGCCAGCGAAACGGTGGACACTGTATCGGCCCACTGCCTTTGGCAAAATGCACAGTGTAGCCTTCATCCACCTTGGCAATGACCGACCCTTTGGTATAAATCTGTCGGCAATTGGTTAACACCGTTTCACCGGGACTAAAGTCAAAGCGCGGTGCCGCCTGCGGGGCACTGGCTGCCAACAGCGTCAATAACACTATAGTAATGCAGGACAAATTTTTCATCGCAAACCTCCGGTAAGTTTCTGATATCTCATCCTAAGTAATAGCATATTTCGATGGCTGGATTCAGAAATTTACCGTCACCGTACCTCTAAACATGCGAGGCTCGACTGGGTGCCTCATCACCCCCAGATCCGAAGAAATTCCGCCGTAGCTATAGCCGTAGGCATAAGCAATGTCACTACTTTGCGAGCCTAACAGATTGAAGACATCAATCTCAAACTTGTATTGTTTATGCTTATAACCCGCCCCCAGATTGACAATATTGGTGTCACCGGCCCAATAAGTGCCGTTTTCATCCAATGGCACCACACCAAAATGACGGAAGCGTAAGGTACCAAACAAACCATTAGGCGCGACCACGGTAGCGCCGGTACTGATTACACGACCAACCGAATTGGGTACGTAGGCATTATTGGCGGCATATCGTGCTGTGGTTAAGGTGTAATCCGCATCGAGGGTCAGCCAATCAGTAGGTTTGTAATAATTGGTCCACTCAATCCCATAACGGTGCGATTTGCCGTTGACATCGGTCGTCCCTTCATCACCTACAAATACCAGTTCATGGCTGTTTTCCAACCACCAGAGGGCGAAGGTTGAATTAAGGCCGGGAACAAAATTACTCCGAATCCCGGCTTCACCGCCTCGTGACCAGGCTGCAGGCGAAATTCGCGCTGCCGTGCTGTCTAAGAAGCTGCCATCACTCTGATTTCTTTGTATAGTCGTGCCACGGGCATCATTGGAGTGATAACCGTAACCGATATTAAAGAAATATTCGGTGTCATACCAAGGCCCTAAAACCAGGGTCAGCTTAGGGCTAACCATGGCTTTGCCGCGATTACCCGAGTTGGCGGCGTTAATAAGCGGATCGTGGCTCTTATTATCCAAAACCTCAACCGCATTATTAATAAAATCACCGCGCAAACCTGCCGTGGTGTGCACTTTTTCATGCCAATGGACGGTGTTTTTAAAATAAGTCCCCACAGTCGTGACACCAATATTGCTATTACTGACGGTGTCCAAAATCTGACGCGCCTGGGTTTTATACAAACCTAAGCCCATAATCTGATCATTGCGAAATTGCAATCCAACGCTATTGTCAGTTTCAAAGCCTAACAGTTTTAAATAGCGGGTGTGCTCAACCTGACCACCGGTCTGCACCCGACGCTCAGTTTGCAAAATTTGGTCACCTTGCGGGCCATTGGTATAGCCACTGAAATTGGAATATAAATCCAGATCGGTATACACCGCATACAAATTAGCCGTGTTTTTCCAGTTACCGCCATGACTCCAAAAATCAGTCGAGGCACTGTAACGATTGCTTTTACCGCCGTCAGTCGGATCCATGCTGCCATAAAGGCCTAAAGCACCACTATCAACCGCTGCCTGAGGAATCTGGTTAGTTGCAGTCCAGCTATTGGTGTAGGCCTTAGCATTCACCGACATCCCCCAGTTGCCTTTATCCAAGCTATAGCGGAGCTGACCATTAAACTTTTTGGAGTCTTCCGGCACTTGCCAGACGCCGTTATAGAGATTGAACTCACCGGCATACAACAAATCACCCTCGCCGAGTTTTTGTGAATTGGCGACCAGAGTCCGATAGTAGTCAAAGGAACCGGCTGTGAATTTCAGGATGCCTTCGTCCAGCTTATTCATGGTGGTCATTTTGCTGTAACCGGCCGCCGAGAAATCGCCGACTTCAGCATAATACGGGCCTTTGCCGTACTCTACTTTGGAGACCAACTCCGGAATAATGCTGTTGATATCCATATACCCCTGACCATGAGCATGGGTGGTCATATTCATGGGGATACCATCGACATAAGTCGTAAAATCGGTACCGTGATCGAGATTAAAGCCTCTTAGAAAATACTGATTCGCCTTACCCGATCCGCTATGTTGAGTTGCCACCGCACCGGGTATCACTTCAACCAACTCGCCATTACGAGATAAAGGCCGGTACTCAAACTGCTTCTGACTCACCTCGCCTTGTGAAGCCGACTGCGTCAAACCAATTAAATTCTTACCCCGACCGTCTTCTTCTACTTCAATGACATCCAGTTGTTCGGCTTTTTCAGGACTTTCTTTTTTGAGTTTTTTCTTGAGTTGTTTGGCACCTACCCTTTGTTTTTCGTCGGCATCCAGATATTGCTCAATCGGATCATTTTCTTTTAGCTGATCCAATTCCCCATGCGCTAGGACAGCACTTGCCTGAATCAGACTCAAACCTAAGGCAACCTGAATCCCCATAAGAAGCTGTTTTTTTCTGAACATAAGCGACTGAATTTTCATTATTATTATTCTCCTTCCTAACATAACTTTCTAAAATGATGAGCAAAACTCGACACGCAAAAATCTCTCCTGCGTAACAAGCTTGAAATGAATTGATGCGGATAAACGACTAAAAAACCAAACTGTGGTGAACGCGAGGACTGCGTCGAGACCAAACTAAAACGGGGAATTGAGGAAATTAAAGCTGAGGTTTGAACAGGTGTTAGATCAATGCAACTACTATCCAATGGCGGCGAAGCACGGCCGACACCACTGCTGGCTATCGCCAAACCAGGGGTGTGATTAATCGCCGGAAAACCGGTTTTAAAACTGCGGCGAAAAATTTGGGTTTCTTGTGCTTGCTGATTTTTGAGCAACACAAAACCCTGCAGACAATCTGAGACAAACCCTGACGCCCCTAGCTCTTGCCAAGCTCGGACATTTTGATGAGAACTTGGTTCATGATGGGATTGCACACAACCACCACCGCCATCATCAAGCCCCCAGCTCTCAGCCAGATACCATTGATCTTTGGCAGCAATCCCATTCGACATCAACTTCAATGCAAAACTTTCTTGCGCTTTTTCGTGACTAAAATAGGCAGCCTGACTGGAGGTGCTGATCAAAATAGCAAACAAGCCACTGATAGCGACCACAACCAGTTTGGCAATTAAGATCCCGGCGCCATGAAGCAATAAGGTGGCCAGCATAAAACCGGCGGTGTAAGACAGCAAACTGGCGGAAGTCGAAATTTCCTGACCATGAGCATAGCCATGAAAAAAAGCAAAGAACGCGACCAAAAGCACATTAACTTTGGCACTGAAACGGATACGACGGGTTATCAAAACGCTGAAGACTGCGCAGGAGAGCAGGATGATACCTTCGACGACCGGAATATCCAGACCAGCCGCACCGGCAATACCGCCCAGACTCATCACCCCGACAAAAGTCAAAGGGAGTTGCCAGATAGCATGACCACGCATTTGCGCCGCCCACACCCCCACCGCCAACATAGTGAGTAAATGATCAAAGCCCATCAGCGGATGACTGAAGCCAGTGCTTAAGCCGGTTTGATCAATGTCGACTAACTGAATACCTGCAAACAAGCCCAGCAATACGACAGGCAACAGCCAAGCCAGCAGACTGAAAACAGCCTGTCCGCTTATCTGTCTTGAAAACCTGTTCGTTATTTTCATACTGAACAATCCGCTGGTATCGCAAAAATTGCGGGCAAAATTAACTGAATTTTTTCGACAACACAAGAAAAAACAGTGTTCAATTCATGCCGAACTCTAAAAACGAGCCTTTTAGGCAAGCTGTCTTTATAATGCCGGACTTAAAGAAGCATCCAAGAGCAACGACTACAGCGTCATGCAAAAAGATTATTACCAAATATTATCCGTGATCGAAACCGCTGAACTGGCGGTGATCAAGGCCACGTATAAGACCTTGATTCACCTTTATCATCCCGATCGTTATGAGGGGGACAAGGATGAGGCACATCAAAAAACAATCGATATTCTTGAAGCCTATCGAGTGTTATCCAACCCCGCTTTACGTGACGAATACGACCGTTTATGGGCTCGTGGGCGCTATAACCCTAACGCTCAGGCACCTCAGACACCTCCAGCTTCCGCTACAGTCGCTAGACACAAACTACCCCGCTTTGACCCGGATTCGATGGCATTAAGTTTTTCCGGTCACAGCGATCAACGTCTGATGGCGCATCATTCTGAGTCTGCCCTAAAATTGATGGCAAAAGTGGGTGATATCGATGCCCAAATGGAACTGGCACGTCGCTATTTTGTCGGTCAGGGTCTGGAACAAAGTTATCAAGAGGCCTATCTGTGGTTTCGACGTGCAGCTGAACAAGAAGCCGTTCAGGCCCAAACCGTATTGGGTTTTATGTACGCCAATGGTTTAGGCACCCTCAGCAATGAAATCAAGGCCTGTTTGTGGTTTAGACGCGCTGCAGAGCAAGGCGATCATGATGCTCAGTTCCGACTTGGCTTGTGTTACTACGCGGGTTTCGGAGTCGAACAAGATTTTGAATTGGCACTGAACTGGTTAAGCCTAGCTGAAAATCAGGGTAACAGTAATGCTCAGTATTTACTGGGCTTTATGTACCAACAAGGTGAAGGCGTGAGTGCTAATTTAAGCGACGCCATCGTCTGGTATCGAAAAGCAGCCGCCAATGGCAACCGTTCTGCTGCCGAAGAATTAGCCGAGCTTCTGGTTGCCTAAAGATTTTGATTAGCAAACTTTAATAAATCGCGGTAAACTCGTTTTTTGGCAATTTCTTATGATTTTATTCAATAAAGTCTTAGCTGAAACCCAATACCCCTAAACTGGGCCAATTTCTTTCCTAAAACCAATAACTAACAAGAGGTGACCATGAGTAAAGTTCTGAATGAAGTTTTGCTGGCCAATCGCGGCTATGTGGCTAATTTCACCAAAGGCGATTTGCCTATGCCTCCTGGCCGACAATTTGCCATTCTGACATGTATGGATGCCCGTCTGGATCCGGCTAAATAT
>RFQK01000290.1 GCA_009925045.1 Methylococcaceae bacterium | reverse complement strand
GGCGAGTTTGTCGAAAGTGAGGCAATTTTGTCCCGGCGTTCATCAATCAAGGAGATGGCGCAATCAGGCTCTGACTATCAGGATGTCGAAGGTTACCAAAAAAATCTTCAGTCCAGAGCCAAGGGTCTTCAGTTTCAGGGGGTAAAACCCATCCGTGAATGGGAAGCAAAACCCGCAGGTTCAAAACCAGTGGCTGGAGTTGTCATGATGTGGTCTGTCTCAGGTGCCGACTCTGCCAATGCTTTACGAAAGCAAATGGAACAAGTTGGCGGTTCCCAAGGTGGAACAGGGCGACGTGACGCGGCTCCCTCGGCAAGCCCAGCAGACGGAAGAAATCTACCTGGCCTCAAGCGTGGAACCACCGGCAATTCCGTGCCAGAGCCCTAATCCTGACTCAAGCAGACGCGTTGCGCCAATTCCCGTATGTTCGTCTTTACTCTGTTGGCGGCCGCTGTTGCGTCACAACTAGAGCCAGCTCCTGTCGTTTTTCAGAAGCATTCGACCGAAATTATTAAAGCTGGAGCGATCGAATTTGAGGGCTGGATTTTCAGTTCCGCCAATCATCGATACTCTGGGGGCTCAACCAATGCTGAAACAGTAGCCATTGAGATTGCGAAAAGTCTGGCTGACTCCCGGTTGGTTTCTCTGTCTTTAGACATCACGAAAGGGAAACCGACCTACATCAATGAAAAATTAGAAAGAGATTGTCGCGAACGGGTCTCGCTAGCGATTGGCCAGGAACTTAGGACAGAAGGTCTAGTCACAATTTCTGAAGACGCAGGGGCTGGGGTAGCAAGCGCCGTCCGCGCTCTCCCTGCCAATTTGTTTAAGAAGAAGCCCCTCGCTTGGGAGCAAGCTGTAAATCTCATAGAAAAGAATGCGACCTCAGTTGAGGACCATGCATTTTTGTTTGAAGTAAATTTAAAGAAGCGTTCACCTGAGATAGCCAGAAATCGCTTTAACGAAGCAATCTCATCTAAATTTGGGGTTATAACAAAGTGGCAATCTGGTTCCGTTGCTGATGGTTGGTACAGTCTTGCATCTCCGATTTCAGAGCAGCGATTGAAACAGTTAACAATCGATGATCTCTTGCAGTTGCTTGCCCGCCGTCCTTTTGATCCAAGCGTAACAAAACGCGTTGCTGAACATTTCAAGAATGCCGATTGGCCAAACGCTGCGGAGGTTGTCCGTAGTTGGCCGACCATTTTGTGGAAGGAAGATGCTGAGGTTGATAAACAAATAGCCGAAGTTCAGAACGTATTAACTGATGAGAATGCGACTCGACGCATAGGGATACTCAAGGTTGTAGCACATACGGGTGAGTCTTGGCCCGTCTTGAAAGTCAAATTCCATGACGACGCCTCACTTACTGCATTTCGGGAGGGGAGGGTCGCAGAGGCCCTTGGAGGTTTTATAGACGCTTTGGGGAAAGAGCCATCAGCAGACGCAGCGAACTATGTAGCTGCATGTATGCTGGCGCTCAACCGTCCGTACTGCGCTTCGTGTTTCTCATCCCTTGCCATGAAGTGGGATGGCGATCACCCGTACGCGTCAGGCAATCTAATGCTAAGCATGCAAGCCTTAGGGAACATCGAGCGGGCACTTACTCTGGCAAAGAATATTCTAGACAATCCTAATTCGAGTCAATGGGCAAAAGGTAAAGCCAGTACAATCACTAATTCCAGCAATAAACAATGAGCGCATCTCAAATAATTATAGACGCACTTTGGTCAAAAATCTGCTTACCAAAACAATACCAAACTCCAGATGGAATCGATCCTTCTATCTTCAATGTTATCGGTGTAAACAACAATTATTTACGCGTGCAAACCAATGGTGGAACAATACTGCAAATACAAAAAGAGTCATTCCGCGCCGCTATTGATTATCTGATCCGTCACTCCCACATCTCATACGATTCGAGATGCAGAATCGGAGCGAGCATACCTAACCCAGGTCCCCTGGATGCCGCAACACGGATTCCGGTTCAAGCGAACGCAACCATGGTTATAACTTACGTGCTGCCAATTTTAGCAGCCACTGGTGTGCTTATGATCGATGGCAATCGTCCAAACGCAGTCTGGATTAACCTTTAGTTAGT
>RFQK01000289.1 GCA_009925045.1 Methylococcaceae bacterium | reverse complement strand
TGATTTCACGTTTTTCCAGATCGATGGCGGCGACGATGCTGTCGTCATAGGAAGCGATCATCAGTTTTTTGCCACCATGAGTCAGGAAAGCATCGTGCAAATGACGACCGACTTTTTCGATTTTGGTGACCGGAAAACCTTCTTTTAAGTCAACCACCCAGACCTGACCGGCATTTTCCAGCGCAATCGCAAAAATATCAGCATACGGGGTACCAATGATCATGCCGGAATCCGAGCTGACCATTTTGCCATCCGGATCAATACCTTCCAGCTCAAAACTCTTCAAAGGCTCCAAGGTATTGGCATCGAGAATAGTCGCGTTGTGCGGCACGAAAGAACCGGCCATGATGTATTTGCCATCGCGGGAAATGCCAATACCGGGACCATTGAAGCCAGTCTTAACGCTGCGAACCACTTGCATGGAATACAAATCAACTTTAAAAATTTCAGCGGTAGTCGTTGATGGTCGTACCTTGGGCTTTGGTACTAATTTTGGCGATTGCGATAAAACGGTGGTCAGTGTCTGGGATCTGGACAAAATGGAAGTGGTGAAACAAGTACCGGTTGCGGGTGGTACCGAATCACCGGCCGCTCACGCCAATGCTCCTTACGTCGCGGTTGATATTATCAGCAAAGACCGTCGTGCGCGTACCGTGCAGTTGATCGACAAGAAAACTCTGGAAGTAGTGAAAACCCTGGATGTGGGTGGTCACGCCTATTTTCCTGAATACAGTGCCGATGGCAAATTCCTCTATATCAGTGCCGGTTACAACGGTGATGAAGTCGTGGTCTACGATTCCAACAGCCTGCAGAAAGTGGCTGCGATTCCTATGGAAAGTCCTGCCGGTATTTTCTCGCGTGGCCGCGTGAAATATATGACCCGTGGTTTGTCTCCAGATGAGATCGGGAGCCTGAAATGAGGCTGGCTATCGTCATTCTAGGTGCAATCCTGGCCTTGCCTGCTCAGGCGGCCAGTCCTTACGTCGGGCAGATCAAGGCTACTGCCAGTTGTGCGCAATGTCATGGTCTGCGCGCGCCTGCAGAGGGATCCATTTTTCCGAAATTGTCCGGTCGTGATCCTGAGTATTTGAAAAAAGCACTCCGGCATTATCGTGATAAAACCCGTCATTCTGAAATTATGAATGCCATGGCCGGATCATTGAGTGATGAAGATATTAACGATATTGTCAGTTTTTACAGTAACGTTAAGCCTTAAGCGATGCGATTTTTCCTGCTGTTGTGTTTAGGGTTGGTCTCTTCCGCCGTGGCCGAACCCCTGAGTGAGCAGCGGCAGGCGGAATTGCAGAATATGCTGAATCATGATTGTGGTTCTTGTCATGGCTTGCCTCCCAAAGGCGGTCTGGGTCCATCTTTGCTGGCTGCGGATTTAAGCAAGCGTTCAGATCAACTATTGTTTGATGCTATTCAAAACGGCCGTTCGGGCACACCTATGCCAGCCTGGCGGCCTTTTCTATCGCCCGATGAAATACACTGGATCATTGCGCGCCTCCGTCAACCGTCCCATTAAACTGCTTATGTCAAAGATACTTGGATCTCAATCCTGCTGGATAGTGTTTGGTCTATTTTGGGCGATGCTGGTCAATGCCGAGCCCCGCGCGACCGGCGATTTGGGGCTGGTTATTGAACGCGAAACCGGTAGTGTGCTGATTATCAACACCACCCAAAAGCAAATATTAAGTCGTATCGAACAATTGGGCGATTTGTCGCATGCTTCGGTCGTGTTCTCACGTGATCAACGCTTTGCCTATGTGTTTGGCCGCGATGGTGGCTTAAGTAAAATTGATTTAATCGAAGACCGTTTGGTGAATCGTATCGTGCAATCAGGCAACAGTATTGGCGGTGCAATCTCTCAAGACGGTCAGACCATTGCAGTTGCCAATTACACGCCAGGTGGGGTGAAATTATTTGCTGCTGACACCTTGGCCTTATTAGCCGATTTGCCGGCGCAGTTCGGTGATGAGGGTAAAACTGCCAAAGTGGTCGGACTGGTGGATGCCCCGGGGCAGAAATTTGTTTGCAGTTTGTATGATGCCAATCAAATCTGGCTGATCGATGCTCAAAACCCGCGTCAGCCTGAGGTGCAAAAA
>RFQK01000288.1 GCA_009925045.1 Methylococcaceae bacterium | reverse complement strand
AACATTGATGCCACGCCAGTTAGGGTCTAACTGAATCATGCTTTCTTTAATCGCGGAAGCCAGCTTTTTGGCAATTTTGCTGGCACCGGTTTCTGGATCTTGTTTATTGGCGTCCAAGAAACTCATGCCGGTTGAATGATAGAGCTTTCCGGCATTTTGCCGCCATTCAGCCGTGTAGGAAAACAAGGAATCACCGGATTTTTTGGGCAAACTGGTATGAATGCGCAGTTGATTCTGATTGGCGGGTGTCGCTGCGGCATAGTTTAATTGCCAAGGGGCCAGCATGGATAAACAGGCCAGATTCAGAATAAGGTGATGTAGATGCTTCATATCAGTTCCTCAAAATTTTGCTGACAGTAGCACATTGTCACGGATCTCGAAAGTTGCAAATGCGCGTTTGACACAGTTTCTGGATATGTTGTCTAACTTGTTGCTGTCTATGGAATAAACAAAAATGATTCTAAAAATAGCATACAGAAATTTTGCTAATTGATAAGGACTCATTTATATTTCACACGCTGATAATAAAAATGCTTTGAAAATCATGACCTATTGTGTGGCTTTAAAACTGGATACAGGAATAGTTTTCGCTTCTGATTCCCGAACCAATGCGGGAGTAGACCAGATATCCAGTTATAAGAAAATGAAGACTTTTGTTAACCCGGGTGACAGATCTATTGTTATCTTGAGTTCTGGCAATTTGTCGATTACGCAAAATGCTTTGCATGCGTTTGAAAGATTGGCCGAAAAAGGCGGACGTTCGGTGTGGAATGTGGATTCTTTACATGACGTTGCTGAACTTTTGGGTGAGTCCCTGCGTGGCGTTCGTGGCTCAGAGGGTAAGTTTCTGGCGCAAAACAACATTGATTCAGGTGCTAATTTCATCCTTGGCGGTCAGATCGCTGGCGAACCTATGCGTTTGTTCATGATTTACAGCGAGGGTAATTTTATCGAGGCAGGCAACGAAACGCCTTATTTTCAAATTGGTGAAACCAAATACGGTAAACCCATCATTGACCGGGTGATTAAAACCCATACCGCGTTGGATGAAGCGATCAAATGCTTGTTGGTTTCATTCGACACCACGATGCGCAGTAATTTGTCGGTAGGCTTGCCCATTGACATTAGTTGTTATGCGTCTAATAGTTTGAATCTGGATCAGGTTTACCACATCACAGAAGAAGATCCCTATTTTGCCCATGTCAGCCGACATTGGGGTGACGGTGTCAGAGGGGTGTTTGCTTCCTTGCCCAATCCGGAGTGGTTGGAAAGTCTATAAAGGCCTGTACCAAACTAGACATTGGTGATGAATCATTCGTCGCTTTGGCGAATTTCCGACATTGATATGCGTCTAGCCGGTCGACTTTTAATTTCTGAGACGTCCTTGTCTTAGCGTTTTGTCCCTAGTCTATTGCTAGTCAGCGGCTTCTATCGGTAAGCCAGCCAGTGCTTTTTCAAGCTGGCTATCCACAATACTTTGATGATGATCCAATAGATTTTTTTCCAAAGGACGAGGCGGTAAAGACGCTTCAATTTCATAGCGTAATTTTGAAATGAAGTGCCTTCTAAGGGTTGAATCCTCTGGAATTAACAACCCATTAGCTTCAGGTTTGTTTTCTTGGGAAATTGGTTTTTCAAATACTTTGGTATCAAAAGAAAGAAATGAAAACTTCCAGTTAAACAATGCAACGAGTGCGGTAGTGGCTAAAATAGATTCAATCATGCTCTTCTCCAGACTTAAGATTAAAAGTCATGAGGCTAATAAAGGTGTGTTTCGACATCATTGTCGTTAATGTATCCTTCTCGCCTAATCAAGCATTTTACGTACCATAAATAAGTTTTTTGAGAGCGGTTAAAAACTCTCGCTGTTTGTTAATTTAACTGCGTTATTTAACCCACTTATGCACAATAAGCATTGGCTTATCGGTTTAATAATCGTTTTCGACTTTTCTCATCTTGGTGCATTTGAATCAGGAGTCTGATTGCTCATAACTTATTGATTTATATTTACAATTATGTGCTGTCTAAAAATTATACAATTTGAAAAAAATTCAGCATTTAAAGGCACTTAGTGTTTAGACTCAAGCGTAATCCACAGACTTATCCACAG
>RFQK01000287.1 GCA_009925045.1 Methylococcaceae bacterium | reverse complement strand
CGGCCAAATTGCGAGATTTTGAGCAGCAGGGTGTAGACGAAATTATTGTCTTACCCTTATATCCTCAATATTCTTCGACCACGACGGCTTCAATTTTTGATGTGGTCGCGGATGCCATTAAAAACTGGTGGCATGTCCCAGGGTTGAGGTTAATTAGTGATTTTTATCGTCATCCCGCTTATATAGCAGCACTGGCGGATTCCATTCGCCACTATTGGCAAGCCCACGGCCAGTCACAGTTATTGGTGATGTCGTTTCATGGCGTGCCTGCAATGCTGACTAAAAAAGGTGATCCTTATTACTATCATTGTCAGGCCACCGCTGAGTTGCTCGCCAAGGCCTTAGGCCTGGAAGCACATCAATGGCGCTTAGTCTTTCAGTCGCGCTTTGGTAAAGCCGAATGGTTAAAGCCATATTGCGTGGAAGTGCTGGAAGAATTGCCAAAAGAAGGCATACACAGTGTCGATTTGGTTTGTCCGGGTTTTTCGGTTGATTGTCTGGAAACTCTGGAAGAGATCGCAATCACCAATCAGGAAATATTTTTAGAAGCGGGCGGTCAGCAATATCGCTATATACCTGCTTTAAACGACAGCGATGCCCATATCGCAGTTTTGCGCGAAATCATCCAATAATAAAAACGGGAGGCAGCATGCAGCAGAATGTTCTTCAAATTTGGGCCGGTGAATGGCCTAATCCACGCGCTAGTCAGGCTTTGCCTACCGGTGAGGGCGTTCTCGATACAGGCGCTTTTAATGCGATTGAGGTGGATGAGCTGTTTGATCATGTCAATCATGCCTCGACCTTAGCGGGCCAAACTGTTTTATACCGTTCACTCGCGCAGCCTTTGGCCGATCGGGAGGCTATTCAGGCTAAACAAAATGCGCTTAAAGAAATTCAGGATAACCCGGCGGTACGTGAAAATATTGAGCAGATTTTGTCGACTGCCGCTGAGGAAGAGGGCAGGTTACATTTGCTTTTGTTTGGCGAGTTTTTGGGCAGCCTCGGTACCGCTCGGGAAAAACATCAGATAGAGGGCTACGGCTATAAGCAATATCGTCGTGGTGTTGCATTTGTGAGTCATTTGGTCGGTGCGATTCAAAACTCCGGCGTGCCGCAAACGCCTTATTTGCAAGCGGTCTACGACAAAATTCGCGGCTTTGCCGATACTAATGATTACGCACTCATGACCGGACCGGTTTTTAATAGCGAAAAAGGTCTGCAAAGCCAGCAAGAGTGGTCGGCATCGATGTCGCCTGCCATGATTTTTAAGCCGCATTTGTTTAAGCCGTTATTATTGGCTTTAGTCGTAGCCGGGATCTGGGCTTTGTCTAAATTCATGTCTATGGATTTTTTCAGCCTGAGTCGTGACGGTATGTCGATCGGTTCAGTGTTTATGTTTCCACTGCTGCTGGCCTATATTCCTGTAGTCGGTGGCTATGACAGGGATCACTGTATTATTCCGCTCCGAGAAATATATAAAAACTCAACCGCTTTGGGTGAGTTACTGGAAGGTCTGGGGCAATTAGACGAGTTGATGGCGTTTATTCGTTATTCTGAAGGCTATGGCAGTCAAACCGTGTTGCCAGAATTGCTTGATGAGGAACAGCATCGTCTGGAACTGGAAGACGCTAAAAATCCGGTTTTGGGTAATGGCCATTCAGAATATGTCGGTAATAATTTTGCACTCGACAATCATCGCCTGGTTTGTGTGACGGGGCCTAATAGCGGCGGTAAAACGGCGTTTTGTAAAACGGTGACTCAGATTCAGGTCCTGGCGCAAATTGGTTGTTATGTTCCCGCTCAGTTGGCGCGTCTGACCGTAGCTGATCATGTGTTTTATCAAGCGCCTGAAATCAGTCATCTTGACGACGGTGAAGGACGTTTTGGCACCGAATTGAAACGCACCCGTGACATATTCCTGGCGAGTTCAGCCCGCAGTTTAGTGGTGCTGGATGAAATGGCCGAGGGGACAACCTTTGAGGAAAAAATGCAGTCCTCGATAGATGTGCTTGATGGTTTTTATCGTAAAGGCAATACTACTATCCTGATTACCCACAATCATCAATTGGTCGATGAGTTTGTCAGAAGGGGAATCACCATGACCCGTCAGGTTGAATTTGCCGAAGATT
>RFQK01000286.1 GCA_009925045.1 Methylococcaceae bacterium | reverse complement strand
GGGACTTTGGTCCTCAGGTGACGATTCCTGCGTCACTGTCCTGTCTGGAAAAAAATCCGGAATTAAAATTAATCATGGTCGGTGATGAGGCTGTGATTAGTCCGCTATTGGCTGATGCTATAGCAAAATTTCAGGACCGTCTTAGCGTACACCATGCCTCGCAGGTGGTCGAGATGGATGAGCCGCCGCAAAAAGCCCTGAAGAACAAGAAAGATTCTTCTATGCGTGTCGCCATTAATCTGGTGCGTGACGGTCATGCGCAAGCCATTGTCAGTGCAGGTAATACCGGTGCTTTGATGGCGATATCCCGCTTTGTTCTGAAAATGATTCCGGGTATCGATAGACCAGCGATTATTTCCACCTTGCCATCTACCTTTGGTCATACCCATATGCTGGACTTGGGTGGCAATGTCGATTCGAGTGCTGAGCATTTATATCAGTTTGCTGTGATGGGCGAAGAAGTCGTCAAAGCGGTTGAGAAAATCGAACGTCCGCGTATCGGTTTGCTGAATATCGGCGAAGAAGATATGAAGGGCAATGAACAGGTCAAAGCGGCTGCCAAATTGCTGGATGCGTCTTCTCTGAACTATATCGGTTATGTAGAAGGCAACTCGATCAACGCCGGTCATGTCAAAGTCGATCTGATTGTTACCGATGGATTTGTCGGCAATGTTGCGCTGAAATCGATTGAAGGTGCAGCGAAAATGATTGGTAGCCAACTCAAAGCAAGCTTTTCTAAAAACCTGTTCACCAAACTGGCCGGTTTGCTGGCGTATCCCGTCTTGAAGAGCTTCAAAGACAGTATTGATCCCCGACTCTACAACGGTGCCAGTTTTATTGGTTTACGGGGTCTGGTGATTAAAAGTCACGGTGGTGCAGATGCGCTGGCGTTTGAGACTGCCATTCATTTGGCGGAAGTTGAAGTGGGTCATGATTTGATTCGCAAAATCAGCGAACGCATCGAAAAAGCGATCGAACAAAAGGTAGCAGAATGACATTATGGTCTAAGGTGATAGGTACTGGCGGCTATCTGCCGGAAACCATACGCACCAATCATGATATTTCACAGTTGGTAGACACCAGCGATAGCTGGATCTATGAACGTACCGGCATCAAGAGTCGGCATATTGCCGCTGCGGATGAAACAGCGTCCAGCATGGCTGAGCATGCCGCGCGTCAGGCCATCGCTATGGCCGGGATTGATGCCGAACAAATCGATATGATCATTGTCGCTTCTGGCACACCTGATCGTGTCTACCCCAGTACAGCCTGCTTGGTTCAGCAACGACTGGGCATCAAAAATTGCGTTGGTTTTGATATTCAGGCTGCCTGCTCGGGTTCCGTTTACGGCATGAGTATTGCGGACCAGTACATCAAAACCGGTTTTGCCAAAACCGTATTAGTAATCGGCGCTGAAATCTGTTCACGTATCGTGGACTGGAGCGATCGCTCAACCTGTATTCTGTTTGGTGATGGCGCCGGTGCGGTATTGCTGACAGCCGATGCTCAGCCTGGGATTCTAGCCACCCATATTCATTCCGACGGTGGTTATGAAGACTTGTTGTATTGTCCGGTGCCGGCTTTACCTGGGGCTCGGTACTGCTCAAATTTTAAAAATAATCATGCAACAACACTCACTTGCTTTTGTATTCCCGGGACAGGGCTCCCAATCTGTGGGCATGCTGGCCCAATTGGCAGCAACCTATCCGGTCGTTAAAGCCACTTTTGCCGAAGCCTCTGCGGTTTTAGGATTTGATCTTTGGGACCTGGTTGCTAACGGTCCTGATACTGAACTCAACAAAACGCAAAATACCCAGCCAGCTATGCTAGCGGCCGGTGTCGCCGTCTGGCGTGTCTGGTGTGAACAAAGTTCCGTCAGACCCGCGTTTATGGCAGGACATAGCTTGGGCGAATATACCGCTCTGGTCTGTTCAGGCGCGATGGCTTTTACTGACGCGATTCGTCTGGTAGCCGAACGTGGTCGTTTAATGCAAGAAGCGGTGCCCGCCGGGGTCGGCGCGATGGCCGCGATTATTGGTCTGGATGATCAACAAGTAGTGGAAGGCTGTGCCGAAGCTGCCAATGGCCAAATCGTCGCAGCGGCTAATTACAATGCACCAGGTCAAGTAG
>RFQK01000285.1 GCA_009925045.1 Methylococcaceae bacterium | reverse complement strand
GGAGGGAGTTAAATTCGGTATGTTTGCGGCTGTTTTGCTTGATGCTTGACAGGGTCGATCGTGCAAACGGGGGGTATAAGGAGGGAATTATTGACTCGCCCTTGCAAGTCATCATCTTTTCTCTTTAATTGGTGCGCACTATACAGGATAATAAGAAGTTTACAATTGGGCAGACATTAAACAAATTGTATACAATATGGAAACAATGTGTTTTAGGTTCTGGTAGGCTTGTTAGCGGGAGAAAATGATGGATAAATTAACCAGCATGAACGTGTTTGTACGCGTCGCCAAAGCCGGTAGTTTTGCAGGGGCTGCCAAAGACCTGGATATTTCCAGAGCCATGGCCACCAAGCACATCATGCAGTTGGAAAACGAACTGAATACCCGGTTATTTAATCGCACCACCCGCAGCCTCAGTCTGACCGAGGCGGGTGAAGAGTATCTGGATCGTTGCCAACAAGTGCTCCTGGACGTTGAGGAGATGGAATCCGCCGTCACCAAACTGCAGACCGAACCGCGAGGTACCCTAAAAATTTGCGCCCCCCCAGTGATTGGCGCCACCCATATTTCACCCGCGATGACCGAATATCTAAAAAGTTATCCCGATCTCTCGGTTGAAATGGTGCTCAAAGGTGGTCAGGTTGATCTCATTGATGAAGGTGTGGACATTGCGATTTATTTGGGTCATTTAAATGATACGAGTTTGGTCGCACGTAAAATTGCCACGTCTTCTTTAGTGGTCTGTGCTTCTCCTGAGTATTTGAAGCTCCACGGCACGCCCCAAGATCCTGAAGACCTCATCGAACATAGTTGTTTAATCAACTGGGCCATTCCACCTCGCAATAAATGGCGCTTCAAAGGAATATTGGGAGAGCGCACGGTCACAGTAACCGGCAGAATGCAGGCCAATATGGCGGATCCGATTCGCAACGCCGCCGTTAATGGTCTGGGCGTGATCATGTTGCCTCATTATATTGTCGGTCGTGATATTGAAATGGGTCGTTTACAAGTCATCATGGAACAGTACGGGATTGCGCCTCTAGAAATTTATGCGGTTTACCCACATCGGAAATATTTGTCCGCTAAAGTACGTTCATTTTTAGACTTTATCCAAGCTTGGTTACCCCATAGAATCGGTATGAACCCACCATGACAGCGCAACTGACTACCAAATGGGATGCGTTTTATCGTGATTCAGATTTGGATTGTCATGCCATCGATGTGTTGACACAGCATCAGTATTTGCTTCCAAGCCAAGGACATTGCCTCGATTTGGCCTGCGGTTTGGGTGCTAATTCGCTCTTTTTAGCCGAATGTGGTCTGAGCGTGGATGCCTGGGATATTTCCCAAGTGGCTTTGCAGAAATTACAGCAACGGGCTGAGCAGCAAGGTGTTTTGTCGATTCACTGTCGTCAGGTCAATATTCAGGCGAATTGCTTGCCGAAAAATCAATATGATGTCATCGTGATAAGCCGTTTCTTTGATCGTAGCCTATCTGATGCGATAATTAGCGCATTGAAACCCAAGGGTATTTTGTTTTACCAGACATTCACCCGTGAAAAGCTTGATTCGACTGGCCCGACCAATCCTGACTACTTATTGATGCGTAATGAATTATTGCGTTTGTTCAGTCCGTTAACTGTCGTTTATTATCAAGAATTTGCAAACCTTGGCGAGGTAAGCTTCGCCAATCGTAATGAAGCCATGCTCATTGCCCAAAAACCCGATATGGAATTGAACTCATGATTGAAAATCTTGATCCCAAACAAGCCTGGGATTTACTGCAAACCTCGAGTAAAGCCGTGCTGATTGATGTACGGACTGCTATTGAACATGGTTTTGTCGGTCATCCTTCAGGCGCCATTCATGTGGCGTGGAAAGAATTTCCCGGCATGCAGTTAAACCAAAACTTTGTCGCCCAAGTCGAACAAATTGTCGGTGACAAAACGCGTCCAGTATTATTACTTTGCCGCACCGGAGTCAGATCGGTTGAAGCCGCCAAAGCGCTTGAAGCAGCGGGTTTCCAGCATCTAGTCAATATTGTTGAGGGCTTTGAAGGCGCTCTTGATGCTAACAAGCACCGTGGCAATATTGATGGCTGGCGCTTCCATGGCCTGCCTTGGCAACAAAGCTAATAGTTCCATTTTTAACCCTCTTTTA
>RFQK01000284.1 GCA_009925045.1 Methylococcaceae bacterium | reverse complement strand
GCACAACTGACGGCAAGCAATACGGGTCTGAATGCTCTAAAAAACATCATATAAGTAAAAATGCTGAAAAAACACGATTGATGGCTTTCAGGATTTCTGAGCCGTCAATGGATGAATTACTACGATATTCTATCCGGGCATCTGCCAGACGATTGGATGATATGGTGTTAGTAGCGTCGATCAGATTTGGGGTCACTATGCCCGAAACACGGATAAATTCGGTGCCTTTATCCATACCAATCTGTTTTTCCCCACTGACCAGCAGATTACCATTTTCAAGCACATCAACAACTGTAACAGCGACAGCACCGACAAAGTTATAACTGGAACTGCCGGTTGCGCGCCCTGAATTTTGCACAGCGCCTTTTTCTGAGGCTTGCCAGTTTGAAATATTGTTACCGGTGGCTTGAAAATCAATAGCACCTTGCTTGTTATCGGTGGCAATATTTTTTTTATCCGCGGAAACCTGCTCGTTAACAATCACCGTGATGACATCACCCACCGATCTGGCCCGATAATTTTCGAACAAGGAAATATGCGAGGATTTTTTAAAAATCGCTCCTTTTTTAGGCGCACTGTTATCAACACTCGGCGCAACTGCAGCTGTTGGCTGAGTCAAGATAGTTGAGGGCGTCACTGAGCACGCTGTCAACAGTGTAGCCAACACCATACCGAGGGCAAGGGATTTAATCATCAGTTATGAGCCTAATCGAGTCAGTTTATCCAACATCTGATCCGAAGTCGTGACAGCGCGGCTGTTGATTTCATACGCTCGCTGAGCCTGAATCATATTGGTTAGCTCTTCAACGACACTGACGTTTGAGGTTTCAATACTGCGTTGCACCAGATATCCCATACCGTTACTGTCTGGCAGGTTGAAAATGGGGGGGCCGGATGCTTCGGTCTCGACATACATATTTTGACCCTTAGCTTCAAGTCCGGCTGGATTGATGAAGCTGGCCAGTTCAATTGAACCGATTTGTACATTGTTGACTGAATTAGGCTGGGTGATGGTGACCACACCATCACGACCGACTGTAAAACTTAAGGCGTCATTAGGGATTACAATTTCCGGAATCAGGTTATAGCCATTTTGAGTCACCAACTGCCCCTGACTATTCACTTGAAATGCACCGTCACGGGTATAAGCCACTGTGCCATCCGGCATCATGATCTGAAAGAAACCCGAGCCTTGTATCGCCAGGTCTTTGTCATTACCGGTACTCTGCAAATTGCCCTGTAAGAACAGGCGTTCGGTGGCAACCGGTCTAACCCCCGTACCCAGCTGGATGCCGGTTGGAACCTGTGTGTAATAGGATGACTGCGCACCGGGCTGACGTTGTGTTTGGTATAACAAATCTTCAAATATCGCCCGGGATTTTTTAAAACCATCGGTACTGACGTTAGCCAGATTATTTGTGATTACATCTACATTAAATTGTTGAGCTTCTAGGCCCAGTTTGGAAATCCACAGCGATCTAATCATGATTCAGCCTTGAGATTATTGTCATTATCAAAATTTATTAGCTCAGACTCATGATCTGGCCGGAACGACTATCATTGGTGTTAGCCGTTTTGATGAGCTCCATCTGCATATCATACTGCTTGCTCATATTGAGCATTCGGACCATAGCATCGACTACATTGACGTTGCTCGACTCAAGAAAACCCGACAGCACTTTGACATCAGGATCTGAAGCAACAGCTTCGGCAGCTTGCTGACTATAAAAAAGACCATCAGCTCCGCGATTCAACAGCTTGTCGTCTATTTTGACCAGTTTGAGTCGATCCAGAATGGTTTGAGTTTGAATACTGCCACCGGGAACGGCATAAGACACCACCCCATCTTTATCAATCACGATGGAGGTGTCGGCAGTGACCGTAATAGGACCATGTGCACCCATGACGGTTAATCCAGATGCGGTTTGTAGCAGACCATTTTCAGCAATTTTAAGATTACCGGCGCGGGAATAAGCCTCATTACCCTGTGCATTCTGGACGGCTAACCAGCCATCACCTTCAATCGCTATATCGAGAACCCGACCGGTTTGCTGGACATTACCTTTGGAAAAATCAGAACCCACCGTTTCACTGACAACCTGGGTGGCCAGTGATTTGGCAGGATCTCCGACAGACACCGCTTTAAAAGTATCAAGCTGT
>RFQK01000283.1 GCA_009925045.1 Methylococcaceae bacterium | reverse complement strand
TTAAAAGAGAAAAAATATTTTAGGTGTTCAACGTGAAAACCCAAATTGAACACACCCTGATACCTATTGTTTAGACACCTCGGGACTAAACTTAAAGCCTTCTAGCTTAAGCAAATATTCCTGCAAAATGTTTTCAACCTGTACGTGACTGATACCTGTAAACGGTTCACTTTCCAAAACCTGATCCCATAGATTCTTTTCAGCGAAATAGCGCTGTAACTTCTGGCCCTCAGCAATAAGCTGTTGATTATTGTCTATGCATTGCTGCTTTTGAAATTGGCTGTCCGTCAGCGATTGTGTCAATTGGGCCAACTCAGAATTCAACTGAGTATTTTTTTTATCCTGATCATGCAGCTTTTCCTTTGAACTTTGTAACTGACCCGACAAACCTAAATTGGATTCCTTTAGGTTGTCAAAGCCATGTTTAAGTTTGTCTACCTCAGCCTTTAATGGCTCGAGAATTTTGATTTGTTTTTCCAAAGTCTCAAGCTTAACTTTTAATTCTGAGTTTTCCTTGGCTAAAACATTTTTTTCGTCACTCAGTTGTCTAAGCATACCTTGAGCTTTCTTAAGCGCCTGATCAGAAGCTGAGTTTGGATTTTGTTTCGCAACTTGAGCATCAACAGGCATGCCATAGCTCACAACCAGCAAGATGCCGAAGATGAATACATACCTTTCTAAATCAGCAGACTTCAACACGTTCTCTCCCTAAAGCCTAACATTTAGATCTAATGTGGCAGTATCAATGCTCAATGGCGGACCGTTGATGATATCGGTACTAAACCAACGCATATTCACCCAAGTGTTTTTCATCAAGCCATAACTAAAACCTAATACATAGCCTTTTGCGTCAGTACCACCTTGATGGAATATAGTGTCGGTAAAGGCATCCAAAATCGCATCTCGCTCCAGATAGCGATATGCAGCCAGAATACTCCAGTCTTTAAACTGGCGAATTTCTGCTTTACCAATGTCAGCACGCACCTGAAAGGCATTTGTTTTATCACTGCGATTGCCAGACGACAAGCCTTGCCAATACCCCGGAAAATCACTCGCAATTTTGGCGCCGTTAAATCCCATATTTTTCGCGTAATCCGCACTCAAAAACACATGATTCTCACCAAATCCGGCGAAATCATACATGGCGGTAGCATTGAAGATTTTGAAATCAGAGGCTAGTCCCCATAAACAACCGGTACTTTGTGCATAACAGCGTGCATCTGCATCCACATTTTGTGCAGTTACAATAGGCGCCATACTGTTACCTTTTTGCATAAACTGCGGAGATGTCCAGTCATATTTGAAACTATTAATGCCGTTTGGACGCGCTCTGACGTTGTGATAATCATAATAGGCGGCTGCCACCATGACTCTTGAATTACCGCGTAACATCCAGTCGCCCCCTAATTGGCCACCAAACAACCACTTATCTTTGGTTGATAAATCCACTTCCTGTAATGGAAAAACACCTAAGGTCATGAACATGGAATTAGGGTTTTGACGGCCACCTTGCAATCCAAACCGAGCTGAAGGTTCCAACTTATAGGCTGTTCTATCCACATTTTGTGAATTAGGGCCTATCGGCAGACGGAATGTACCCGCAAAACCCTCAAAACTCAGTTCAGGGCTAAACATCATATCGGTCGATAACCAGGGGTTTGGAATCCGACCACCGGATAGAGTCAGGTAATTTTGTCCATGGCTGTTAACAAAGTCATATTCCAAAAACGCTCTGTCTAGTGCCACTTCATAGGTTTTACCAGTATTACCTAAGGTTTGGTTGTTGGATACTGGACTAAAATCATTAGTGGTTGCTACTCGGAGACCAGCTCTTAATTGTTCAGTAATTTTAGAATCAATTGCTAGACGGAAACGTTCTCTAAATCTAAATCTATCTTGGTTAGTATTTAAGTAGCCCTTACCTTCTCGGGCGGCTTTATCCAGTCCGCCTGCTTGGTTGATTGCTGCGTAATCTAAAACCTGCGCATTGCCTGAGCCAAAAAAATCATTTTGAGCACGCAATCTCGCATCACCCGAAATTTTGGTATTGCGGATCCACTCCGGCAGGGCGGCAGGAATACCCCAAGCTTCCTTTTGGGCATCCGCTTTGACATCTTTAATGACATCATTTTTGAGTTCAGCCCGGACCTGATCACGAAT
>RFQK01000282.1 GCA_009925045.1 Methylococcaceae bacterium | reverse complement strand
TTTAACGTCGAAGTCAGTGGCGAGCTGGATAGAATTAATCGGCTGGCGGCCCAACTCGGCATCGTGGCGCCGGTTTCATTTCGGGTCAATCCGGATGTGGACGCTAAAACCCATCCTTATATTTCAACCGGACTCAAAGAAAATAAATTCGGTATTGATATTGATACGGCAGTGCAGGAGTATCGACGTGCTGCACAGATGAGTCATATCAAGGTAGTCGGGATCGATTGCCATATTGGTTCCCAGTTGACGGAGATTTCGCCATTTCTTGATGCGGTTGATCGCGTTTTGGCTTTAGTCGACGCTTTGCAGGCCGAGGGTATTGTTTTGGAGCACATCGATCTAGGCGGTGGTTTAGGTATTCGTTACAAAGATGAACAACCGCCCGAGGCGCATGAGTACATTCAAGCCATCCTGCAGCGTTTTCAGGGGCGCGACGAAGAGATTTTGCTGGAGCCTGGTCGTGCTATTGTCGGCAATGCCGGTATCTTACTGACAAGCGTTGAATACTTAAAACCGACTGCCCACAAGCACTTTGCGATTATTGATGCGGCTATGAACGATCTGGTGCGTCCGTCTTTGTATGGTGCTTGGCAGGATATTGTTAAGGTTGATAAGGCCTCTCCGGGTTTATCCCAAGAATGGGATTTGGTCGGGCCGGTCTGTGAAACTGGAGATTTTCTGGGCAAGGGACGTCAATTAGCTTTGTCTGAAGGTGATTTGTTAGCGGTTAGATCGGCAGGTGCGTATGGGTTTGCGATGAGTTCTAACTACAACTCCAGACCCCGGGCGGCTGAAGTCATGGTGGACGGCGAGAACTCTCGTTTGGTTCGAAGTCGTGAGACGCTCGATCAGCTGTGGCAAGGCGAGCATGTGCTGGATTAAGGAGTTCTATGCAACTACGTTTTAGCAAAATGCACGGACTTGGCAACGATTTCATCGTTTTTGATGCCATCAATCAGCGTGTGGTTCTGACTGAACAGCAAATTCGTATATTGGCTGACCGACATTTTGGTGTGGGTTGTGATCAACTGTTACTGGTTGAGAAGCCTGTCAGTGAAAATGCAGATTTTAAGTACCGTATCTTCAATGCGGATGGCAGCGAGGTCTCGCAATGTGGCAATGGCGCACGCTGTTTTGCTCGGTTCGTACGCGAAAAAGGCTTAAGCAATAAGGATGAGGTGGTGGTGGATACCAATGCCGGTCAGTTGCGTTTGACTTATGTGGATGAGGACCTGGTGAGTGTCAACATGGGGGTGCCTAGGCATGCGCCTTGGGCGGTGCCATTACGGGCTGAGCAAGAGGCTTTGCTTTATCAGGCTGAGATAAGCGATGCCACAGTCAGTTTTTCGGCAGTTTCCATGGGTAATCCTCATGCAGTTTTGCAGGTAGCCAATGTTGATGAGGCGCCAGTTGCTAACTGGGGGAAACAATTGGAATCCCATCCCATTTTTCCGGAGCGAGCCAATATTGGTTTTATGCAGGTTCTCAACCGATCTGCGGTGCGGCTCAGGGTTTATGAGCGGGGGGCAGCAGAAACTTTGGCGTGTGGCAGCGGTGCTTGTGCTGCGGTAGTTGCCGGGATCGAATTGGGTGTCCTGGACCAGCAGGTTAAAGTCAGTTTGCCAGGTGGCGATTTAAAAATTTCTTGGCAGGGTCGGGGTGAGCCAGTATTCATGTCAGGGCCTGCGGTTACGGTGTTTGAGGGACTAATAGAGCTATGAGTCAAGACTCGCAATTAGAGATTACTGAGCAGCAAGTTAAAGATTATCTGCAGCAGCATCCAGATTTTTTTCAACATCATTTGGATATTTTGGAAAAAATGCATATTCCGCATCCAAGCGGCAATGCAATTTCCCTGATTTCAAAACAGCTTGAGGTTTTTCGGACTAAGCATCAGGAGCAGGAAAATCAACTGGCGGCTTTAATTGATATAGCGCGTGACAATGATGCAGCATTCAATCGCATGCACGAGTTGACCTTGTCAATGTTGGAAGCGCGATGTTTAGAGGATGTGGTCGCTAATTTGGCTGAAGTATTGCACGATTGTTTTCTAACGGACTTTGTAGCCATCAAAATCATCCAAGAATGTGCGGATTCGCCGATCAGTAATCTGTTTGTGTCGCCGGATGATGCAGCATTAAAGTATTTTGCCGACGAATTAAAGACAAACAAGGCGCATTGTGGTCG
>RFQK01000281.1 GCA_009925045.1 Methylococcaceae bacterium | reverse complement strand
TATATCATTCTTTGTGATGATGGTAGTTTGTATACTGGTATTTCGACCGATGTGCAAAGACGCTTTCAACAGCACCTCAATGGCAGAGGGGCAAAATTTTTTCGCTCACATCATCCTCTGCGCATCGTCTTTGTCGAAGCAGGGCATACCCGAAGTTCAGCCTCAGTCAAAGAAAATGTCATTAAGCGACTGACGCGTCAGAAAAAAATCCTAAGTCTCAATCTTAAGCTAGATGCTTAGAGTTAAGTGGTTGGTGATTAAAAACCTAGGGCTTTACTCGGGATTTAATGTGTACTAAAATGGTGCTCATTAATAGGGATCTGAGATGCTCAAAATAAGCAAATTAACTGATTATGCCACTGTGATACTTAGCTATATCGCTAAGGATGGTTCACGCGTGCATGGCGCCTTAGAAATTGCTGAAGCAACCGGTATTGCTTTGCCTACAGCGAGTAAGATTCTTAAGATTTTGGTCAAAGAAAAAGTTCTGGCTTCTACGCGAGGTGCTAAAGGCGGGTACGCCTTGGCTCGAGCACCGGAACGTATTTCCGTTGCCAGTGTAATCAGTGCCTTAGAAGGTCCCATAGCCCTGACCGAATGCACCGCTTCGCATCGTTCTTGCGAACAGGCCAGTGGTTGCAATATTCAAGGCAACTGGCATTTGATCAACCAACGCATTTCTCAAGCCTTGGAGTCTGTCACCTTGGCTGACATGATTCTGCCGAGTCAGTCCCCGCGTGAAATCACTATTCCTCTTACCCGTTTATTTCGTTAAGTCCTGATCTTATGTCGAATACTACCCAAGAAATTGAAAACCTGATTAGTCAAGACTACAAACAAGGGTTTGTGACCGAACTTGAGGCGGATACCTTTCCGCCGGGTTTAGATGAAGACGTGATTCGCCGTTTGTCGAAAATCAAGAACGAACCTGAATTCATGCTGGAGTATCGTTTAAAGGCATTTCGCCACTGGCAAACCATGCCTAAACCGGACTGGGCGCAACTGAATATCGAACCGATCGATTATCAGGCCATCAGTTACTATTCGGCGCCCAAATCCAAAAAAGACGGTCCTAAAAGTTTGGATGAAGTCGATCCTGAGTTATTAGAGACCTACAAAAAACTCGGTATTCCCCTAGATGAACAGGAAAAACTGGCCGGTATTGCGGTGGATGCCGTGTTTGACAGTGTTTCGGTGGCCACCACTTTCAAAGGTAAACTCAAGGATGCCGGGGTTATTTTCTGTCCGATTTCCGAAGCGATTCGTGATTATCCGGAACTGGTACAAGAGTATTTAGGAAGCGTAGTGCCGGTTGGAGATAATTTCTTTGCCGCCCTGAATTCGGCAGTATTTACCGATGGTTCATTCGTCTATATCCCCAAAGGCGTGCGCTGCCCCATGGAGTTATCCACCTATTTTCGTATCAATGCCGCCAATACCGGTCAATTCGAGCGTACCCTGATCATCGCCGACGAAGGTTCGCATGTCTCTTATCTGGAAGGCTGTACTGCACCGATGCGTGATGAAAATCAATTACATGCAGCCGTTGTAGAACTGGTGGCCCAAGAGAACGCCACGATTAAATATTCCACCGTGCAAAACTGGTATCCCGGTGATAAAGACGGTGTCGGCGGTATTTATAACTTTGTGACCAAACGTGCTGAATGCCGTGGTCGTCATGCCAAAGTATCCTGGACTCAAGTCGAGACTGGTTCGGCGATTACCTGGAAATATCCCAGCTGTGTATTGATAGGCGATGATTCAATCGGCGAATTTTATTCGGTAGCGCTGACTAATAATCTGCAGCAGGCCGACACAGGCACCAAAATGATTCATATTGGCAAAAATACCCGCAGTACCATTGTGTCCAAGGGGATTTCGGCCGGTAAAGCACAGAATACCTATCGTGGTCTGGTCAAAGTTGCCAAATCGGCGGAAAACGCCCGTAACCATACACAGTGTGACTCCTTGTTGGTCGGTGATCAATGCGGTGCCCATACCTTTCCGTATGTCGAAGTCAAACAAGCTTCAGCGCAGATCGAACACGAAGCGACTACTTCCAAAATCAGTGAAGATCAGCTGTTTTTCTGCCAGCAGCGGGGTTTGTCCCCAGAAGATGCCGTATCGATGATCGTCAACGGTTTCTGTAAGGAAGTGTTTAAAGAATTGCCCATGGAATTCGCCGTCGAGG
>RFQK01000029.1 GCA_009925045.1 Methylococcaceae bacterium | reverse complement strand
GTTGCGGATGCTTCTGAGGAATTAATGGAGAAATACCTTGAAGGTATTTCCTTGGAATTAGATGAAATTAAAACCGCCATTCGATCGCAAGTTGTAGCTAATGCGCTTGTGCCAGTGTTGTGCGGTTCTGCTTTTAAGAATAAGGGCGTGCAATGCCTTTTGGATGCGGTAATCGACTTTTTGCCTTCGCCGCTGGACAAAAAAGCTGTAGTTGGAATTGATGAGGCTAAAAATCTTGAGGTCGAACGCAAGGCTTGTGACGAAGAGCCTTTTGCTGCGTTAGCGTTTAAGATTGCAGTAGATCCGTTTGTCGGTGTTTTGACTTTTTTGCGTGTGTATTCGGGTGTACTGAATTCGGGTGGTGTTGTATGGAATGCAACCAAAGCTAAGCGCGAAAGAATTGGAAGAATCGTGCAAATGCACGCTAACAGCCGTGAAGAAATTGATGAGTTACGTGCGGGCGATATCGGTGCGGTAATTGGGTTAAAAGAAGTCACTACGGGTGATACCTTTACAGACCAGAATGCGCCCTTACTTTTGGAAAAAATGGATTTTCCAGAGCCTGTGATATCGGTTGCACTTGAGCCAAAGACAAAAGCTGATCAAGATAAATTATCGGGTGCATTAGCTCGGTTAGCGCAGGAAGATCCTTCGTTTCGTGTATTTACGGATAAGGATTCAGGTCAAATTATTATTTCTGGTATGGGTGAATTGCATCTGGAAATTATTGTTGATCGTATGCGCAGAGAATTTAATGTGGCTGCAAATGTAGGTGCGCCACAGGTTGCGTATAGAGAAACTATAGGCAAAACAGTTGAAGTAGAAGGTAAATTCATTCGGCAAACAGGCGGTAAGGGTCAGTACGGACACGTCTGGTTGAGGCTAGAACCTAAGGAAAGAGGTGATGGTTATGAATTTGTCAACGAGTTGGTCGGAGGTGTAATTCCTAAGGAATTTGTTCCTGCGATTGATAAAGGTATACAAGAGCAAATGGAAAATGGCATAATAGGCGGTTTTCCGGTCATTGATATAAAAGTGACCCTCTTTGATGGTTCGTATCACGAAGTAGATTCGAACGAAATGGCTTTTAGAATCGCTGCGGCGATGGGCTTCAGAGACGGGGCTGATATGGCCACACCGGTTTTGCTAGAGCCTCTTATGAAAGTTGAGGTCATAACTCCTGAAGATTACATGGGGGATGTTGTGGGCGATCTAAATAGAAGGCGTGGGATCATTAATGGAATGGATGATGTCCCCGGTGGTAAGTTGCTAACAGCAGAAGTGCCGTTGGCAGAAATGTTTGGTTATGCAACTGATTTAAGGTCGTCAACACAAGGAAGAGCGACTTACAGCATGCAGTTTAAAAAATACAGTGAAGCACCCGCGCATGTTGCAGAAGCGGTGTATAGAAAGGTATCTTAATTTTTTATATTTATTAGGTGTTGATCCATGGCAAAAGAAAAATTTGAAAGAAATAAACCACACGTTAACGTAGGCACAATTGGTCACGTTGACCACGGTAAAACTACGCTGACAGCGGCTTTGACCTGGACGGCGCTATTTTGGTTTGCTCGGCTGCGGATGGCCCGATGCCACAAACACGTGAGCACATTCTGTTGTCAAGACAGGTTGGTGTTCCTTACATCGTTGTGTTCCTGAACAAAGCGGACATGGTTGACGATGCTGAACTGATCGAATTGGTTGAGATGGAAATTCGTGAACTGTTGAACCAATATGAGTTCCCAGGCGACGATACCCCAATCATTATTGGTTCTGCTTTGAAAGCCTTAGAAGGTGATCAAAGTGATATCGGTGTTGCCTCTGTTGTTAAACTGGTTGATGCATTAGATACCTATATCCCAGAGCCAGAAAGAGCGATCGATGGCAAATTCTTGATGCCAATCGAAGACGTATTCTCAATTTCAGGTCGTGGTACTGTTGTAACCGGTCGTGTTGAGCGTGGCATTATCAAAGTAGGTGAAGAGGTTGAAATTGTGGGTATCAAAGATACCGTTAAAACAACCTGTACCGGTGTTGAGATGTTCCGTAAATTGCTTGACCAAGGTCAGGCGGGTGACAACGTAGGTGTGTTGTTGCGTGGTACTAAACGTGATGATGTTGAGCGTGGTCAAGTATTGGCGCATGTCAACTCAATCAAGCCGCACTCACACTTCAAATCTGAGATTTATGTTTTATCAAAAGATGAAGGTGGTCGTCACACACCATTCTTCAATGGCTACCGTCCACAGTTCTACTTCAGAACAACTGACGTAACCGGTGCAGTTGAGTTACCAGAAGGCGTTGAAATGGTAATGCCTGGTGACAATATTTCAGTTGAAGTGAAACTGATTTCACCGATTGCGATGGAAGACGGTCTGCGTTTTGCGATTCGTGAAGGCGGTCGTACCGTTGGTGCGGGTGTTGTTGCGTCAATCATCGAGTAAATCGATATCCAGGTAATAGGTTTCTGATTAGGTCAGTAGTTCAATTGGTAGAGCAGCGGTCTCCAAAACCGCAAGTTGGGGGTTCGAGTCCCTCCTGGCCTGCCAGTCAGAAATAAATTATAACTAACTAAAGAAAAGCACATGAACGCTCACGTAGAAGAAGCTACATCTGTTGCAGATGTTGTAAAACTGCTTTTATCCCCCGTTATCATAGTTTTGGGTGTGGTTGGGTTTTATTACTATGCTGATGTGCAGTTATTGTATAGAGCGTTAGCTTTGTTGCTGGTCGTAGTTATATCAGCGGCTGTTTTTCTGACTACAGCGAAAGGAAAATCGTTGTGGGCATTTATGCAAGAATCTAAACAAGAATTTAAACGAATCGTTTGGCCAACCAAAGACGAGGCTGTGCGTACCACCTTACTGGTATTTGTAATGGTAACTGTGGTCGGTTTGGTTTTATGGTTATTCGATATGCTGTTTTTTTCTATTGTTCAGTTTTTGATGAATCAAGGAATTTAAACTGATGACTTTGCGTTGGTATGTGGTTCACAGTTATTCAAACTTCGAGAACAAGGTTAAACAAGGTTTAGAAGAGAGAATTAAACGCGAAGGTCTGGAGCAGTACTTTGGCAAGATTCTTGTTCCAACTGAAGAAGTTGTTGAAATGAGAATGGGTCAGCAAAGAAAAAGTGAAAGGAAGTTTTTTCCTGGCTATGTTCTGGTGCAAATGGAATTGAACGATTTGACATGGCATTTGGTTAAAAACGTACCTAGAGTTTTGGGTTTTATCGGGGGATCATCCGATAAGCCTTCACCCATCACAGAAAAAGAAGCAATGGCGATACTAGATCGCGTTGAAGAAGGGGTTAATAAACCCAAGCCTAAAGTTCTGTTTGAGGTAGGTGAAGTGATCCGAATCATCGACGGACCTTTTAAAGAATTCAATGGCAGTATCGAAGAGGTCAATTATGAGAAAAGTCGCCTGAGAGTGTCGGTTCTTATCTTTGGACGTGGTACACCGGTTGAGCTTGAGTTTAATCAAGTAGAAAAAATCTAAAGATTTAAAAAAATCCTGGACACAGTGTGTCCAGGATTTTTATTTGTTGGGGAGCTGAAATGCGTTTATACCCGTTAGGAGTGAAAAATGGCAAAAAAAATTGATTCATATATTAAGTTACAGGTTAAAGCCGGTGAAGCTAATCCGAGTCCTCCAGTAGGTCCGGCTCTGGGTCAACGTGGTGTAAACATTATGGAGTTCTGTAAAGCATTTAATGCAAGAACTCAGGAAGTTGAAAAAGGCTTGCCTTTACCTGTAGTGATTACCGTATATAGTGATAAAAGTTTTACTTTCATCACCAAAACCCCTCCCGCTTCAATTCTGCTAAAAAAAGCAGTGGGTATCAAAAGTGGCAGTAGCAAACCGAATGCTACTAAAGTTGGTACTGTAACCAGAGCGCAATTAGAAGAAATCGCCAAAGCTAAAATGGAAGATTTGAATGCGGCTGATCTGGATGCGGCGGTCAGAATTATTGCAGGCAGTGCTAAAAGCATGGGTCTGATTGTAGAGGGTGAATAACATGGCAAAGTTAACTAAAAAAGCAAAAGCCATCAAAGAGAAAGTAAGCTCTAGCAAACAATATTCAATTTCTGAAGCTGTAAGTTTGCTAAAAGAATTTGCGAATTCAAAATTTGATGAATCAGTCGATATCAGTGTCAACTTAGGTGTTGATCCAAGAAAATCTGACCAAAACGTTCGTGGTGCATCCGTATTGCCAAACGGTACTGGTAAAACAGTACGTGTAGCGGTATTTGCTCAAGGACCAGGTGCAGATGCAGCTAAAGAAGCCGGTGCTGATATTGTTGGTATGGACGACTTGGCTGATCAAGTTAAAAAAGGTGAAATGAATTTTGATGTCGTAATTGCTTCTCCTGACGCCATGCGTGTGGTTGGACAATTAGGTCAAATTTTAGGTCCACGTGGCTTAATGCCAAATCCTAAAGTAGGAACAGTGACACCCGACGTCGCGACTGCGGTCAAAAATGCGAAATCAGGTCAGGTGAGATACCGTACCGATAAATCAGGTATTGTGCATTGCTCGATTGGTAAAGTTTCATTTGATGAAACTTCTATCAAGCAAAATCTTGAGTTTTTGGTATCGGACCTTAAAAAAGCTAAACCGACCGCTGCCAAAGGTGTATACCTGAAAAAGATTTCCTTGTCTTCGACCATGGGTCCAGGCTTGTGGATTGATCAAAGTAGTTTAGAAATTTAATAGAAAGAACTTTGGGTTGCCGTTGTTCGGCAACCGTCAAAGACCGTAGGTGCGAAAGCTTAATTTCCTACGCAGACGGGAGCTTAAACCATACCAGGTGAAAGATACCGTTAGGCGCATCATCAGATGCAGAAGAAAATTCCGGTCACCCGGAAATAACGGAGATAAATGTGGCACTCAATTTAGATAGCAAAAAAGTTGTCGTTGAAGAAGTTGCTGAATTTGCTGCCAAAGCCATTTCTGCAGTAGCTGCAGAATACCGCGGTTTAACTGTAACGCAACTCACTGCGTTTCGTAAAACAGCGAGAGAAAATGGCGTGTACGTGCGTGTTGTCAAAAACTCTTTGGCAAAACGTGCTGTTGCTGGAACTGAATTTGAATGTATGCAAGATAAAATGGTTGGTCCATTAATTCTTGCTTTTTCATTGGAAGATCCAGGTGCAGCTGCTCGTTTGGTTAGCGATTTCGCAAAAGAAAATAATAAGTTGGTTGCAAAAATTGTTGCGATTAACGGTCAAGCTTTTGAAGGTTCAGAGCTGGAACGTTTGGCACGTCTGCCAACTCGCGATCAAGGTATCAGCATGCTGATGTCGGTGATACTAGCACCGGTCGAGAAGCTTGCAAGAACTTTGGCTGCAGTAAGAGACGAAAAGCAAGCAGCTTAATTTACAGTCAATTAACACGACTTAATTTTAAAGGTAATAAAAATGGCAATTTCACAACAAGACATTTTAGACGCAGTCGCGAATATGACTGTTTTAGAAATCGTTGATCTTATTTCAGCGTTTGAAGAAAAATTTGGTGTTTCTGCTGCTGCCGCTGTTGCAGTTGCTGCGCCTGCTGCTGCAGCTGCTGCTGTTGAAGAGCAAACTGAATTTGACGTAATTCTGACAGCTGCTGGCGACAATAAAGTTGCTGCGATTAAAGCTGTTCGTGGCTTGACAGGCTTAGGTCTGAAAGAAGCGAAAGACGCAGTAGAAGCTGCTCCAACAACTGTTAAAGAAGGCGTTAGCAAAGCTGAAGCTGAAGCAGCTAAGAAAGAGCTGGAAGACGCAGGCGCAAAAGCCGAGATCAAATAATAGCGTACCTGATTTTATCAGGCTTAGCCTATCAAACTGGGCTGACGGCATTTTGCCGTCGGCCTTTTACTGCTTGTAAAAGCAGTATTAAACAACCTCTGACGACGAAGGTATAGAAGCAATATGGCCTATTCTTTTACCGAAAAAAAGCGCATACGAAATAATTTTGGAAAAGGTTCAGAAGTACTTGAAGTTCCTTATCTCTTAGCAACACAAATAGACTCCTACGCAAGTTTTCTGCAACTGGGTCTTGATCACGATAAAAGACGCAATCAAGGTTTGCATGCCGCGTTTTTAAGTGTATTCCCGGTAGTAAGTCATTCCGGTTATGCGGTTTTAGAGTACGTAAGATATCGTTTAGGTGAGCCTGCCTTTGATGTCAGAGAATGTCAACAAAGAGGCGCAACTTACTCCGCGCCCTTAAGAGTTTTAGTGCGTCTGGTTATTTATGACAAAGACGCGCCTGCTAATACCAAAGTGGTCAAAGACATCCGTGAACAAGAAGTGTACATGGGTGAATTACCACTGATGACTGAAAATGGTACTTTTGTAATCAATGGCACCGAGCGCGTAATCGTTTCGCAATTACATCGTTCGCCTGGTGTGTTCTTTGATCATGACAAAGGTAAAACCCATTCTTCTGGTAAATTACTGTTCAATGCACGCGTTATCCCATATCGTGGTTCATGGTTAGATTTCGAATTCGACCATAAAGACGCTGTGTATGTGCGTATCGATAGACGTCGTAAAATTCCTGCGACTATTCTGCTGAGAGCATTGGGATATGACAACGAAGAAATGATTAAGATCTTCTTCGATACCAATAAGTTTGCTATCAGTTCCGACAAAATTATGTTCCATGTTATCCCTGAGCGTTTACGGGGTGAGATGGCTGTGTTTGATATCAAACACGACGGTAAAGTGGTGATCGAAGAAGGTCGCCGAATTACTGCTAAGCATATTCGTCAGCTCGAGAAAGCCGGCGTCACTGAAATTGAAGTGCCTAAAGATTATTTGTTTGGCAAAATCTTGGGTCACAACGTCATTGATCAATCAACCGGTGAATTATTAGCAAATGTTAATGATGAAATCACCGAAGTCGTATTGCAAAAATTGATTGATGCCAACGTATCTGAAATCAATACGCTGTATGTTAACGATTTGGATCGTGGTGCCTACATTTCAAATGCCATGCGCTTGGATACAACCAGCAATCGTTTAGAAGCTTTGGTTGAGATTTATCGCATGATGCGCCCTGGTGAACCACCGACACCAGATTCAGCTGAGAATCTGTTTGAAAACCTCTTCTTTACTGACGAACGCTATGATTTGTCATCGGTCGGTCGAATGAAATTCAACCGTCGTTTAGGTCGTGAAGAAATTGAAGGTACAGGTACATTAAGCAAAGAAGACATTATCGATGTCCTGAAAGAGCTGATCAAAATTCGTAACGGTAATGGAACTGTGGACGATATCGATCACTTAGGTAATCGTCGTGTTCGTTCAGTTGGCGAAATGATTGAAAACCAGTTCCGTATTGGTCTAGTCCGTGTTGAGCGTGCAGTCAGAGAGCGTTTGACGCTAGCGGATTCTGAAGGCTACATGCCACAAGAAATTATTAACGCTAAGCCGGTATCTGCTGCTGTTAAAGAATTCTTTGGTTCCAGCCAGTTGTCGCAGTTTATGGACCAAAATAATCCATTATCACAAGTGACACATAAACGTCGTGTATCGGCATTAGGTCCTGGTGGTTTGGCGAGAGAGCGTGCAGGTTTTGAGGTTCGAGACGTTCACACCACACATTACGGTCGTGTTTGTCCAATTGAAACGCCTGAGGGTCCAAACATTGGTTTGATCAACTCTTTGTCGGTTTATGCGCGCACCAATGATTATGGTTTCTTGGAAACGCCTTATCGTAAAGTGATCAATGGTCAGGTAACCGATCAAGTAGATTACATCTCGGCCATTGAAGAAGGCGAATACGTTATTGCGCAGTCCAGTGTGGCCGTTGATGAGACAGGACATCTGGTAGAAGGCTTGGTATCGTGCCGTCATAAAGATGAGTTTACCTTGGCTTCTTCTGATACCGTTCAATACATGGACGTATCGTCTAAACAGATTGTGTCAGTTGCGGCCTCGATTATTCCGTTCTTGGAACACGATGACGCGAACCGTGCTTTGATGGGTTCCAACATGCAACGTCAGGCGGTTCCGACTCTGCGTGCTGAGAAGCCATTAGTCGGTACCGGTATGGAGCGTGTAGTTGCTAAAGACTCCGGTGTAACTGTCGTTGCTACCCGTGGTGGTCGTGTTGAAGCGGTTGATGCGGCGCGTATCGTGGTGCGTGTAAACGATGACGAAACCGTTGCAGGCGTGCCAGGTGTTGATATTTATAATCTGATCAAATACACCCGTTCAAACCAAAACACCTGTATTAATCAGAAGCCACTGGTTGCCTTGGGTGACAGCGTTAATCGTGGTGATATTTTGGCTGACGGTCCATCGACCGATGTCGGTGAGTTGGCGCTGGGTCAAAATATGTTGATCGCCTTCATGCCTTGGAATGGTTATAACTTCGAAGACTCGATCTTAGTCTCTGAGCGTGTAGTGAAAGAAGATCGTTTCACCACTATTCATATCGAAGAAAAAACCTGTGTGGCGCGTGAAACCAAACACAGCCCAGAAGAAATTACGGCTGATATTCCAAATGTCAGTGAAGAAGCCTTATCTAAACTCGACGAATCCGGCATTGTTTATGTGGGTGCTGAAGTAAAAGGTGGGGACATTCTGGTCGGTAAAGTGACACCTAAAGGTGAAACACAATTAACGCCAGAAGAAAAACTGTTACGTGCTATTTTCGGTGAAAAAGCGGCTGACGTAAAAGACACCTCATTACGTGTGCCAGGCAACGTTCGCGGTACTGTCATCGACGTTCAAGTCTTTACCCGTGATGGTGTTAAAAAAGACAAACGTGCCTTAGAAATTGAAGATGCTGAAATCAAACGTTTCCGTAAGGATTTGGATGATCAGTTAAAAATTGTTGAGCACGATATTTTTACCCGTGTAAAAGCCATGTTGCTGGGCAAAACTGCCGAAAAAGGTCCTGAAGGTCTTAAAAAAGGCGCATCAATCGATAAAGAGTATCTGCAAGTGCTGGTGCCTTCTGATTTATTGAAAATCAGAACCAATGATGAAGATATCAATGTCAAACTGGAAACCATAGCTGAGCAAATCGAACAACAACGTAAAGAATTCGATGAGCGTTTTGAACAGAAGAAAAAGAAAATCACCATGGGTGATGATCTGGCTCCTGGTGTGCTTAAAATGGTTAAAGTCTATCTGGCGGTTAAGAAACGTATTCAGCCGGGTGACAAAATGGCGGGTCGTCATGGTAACAAGGGTGTTATCTCACAAATTGTGCCTGTTGAAGATATGCCGTATACCGCAGATGGTAACCCAGTCGATATCTTATTGAATCCTTTAGGTGTACCGTCGCGTATGAACGTTGGTCAGGTATTGGAAACCCATTTAGGTTGGGCGGCTAAGGGTCTGGGTATCAAGATTGGCAAAATGCTGGAAGCGCAGTCTCAAATTGTCGAAATCAGAGGTTATCTGGATAAAATTTACAACCATAGTGGTCGTAAAGAAGATCTGAACAGCCTGTCAGACCAAGAAATTCTTGAATTGGCTCGCAACCTGGTTGCGGGTGTGCCTATGGCGACTCCAGTATTCGATGGCGCGTCGGAAGAAGATATTCGTGCCATGTTGAGACTGGCTGGGCTTCCTGAGCATGGTCAAACCACTTTATACGATGGTTTAACTGGCGAACCGTTTGAGCGTGAAGTGACTGTTGGTTACATGTATATGCTGAAACTGAATCACTTGGTAGATGACAAAATGCATGCGCGTTCAACAGGTCCATACAGTTTGGTGACACAACAGCCATTGGGTGGTAAAGCCCAGTTCGGTGGTCAACGTTTTGGTGAGATGGAGGTTTGGGCGCTTGAAGCGTATGGTGCAGCCTATACCTTGCAAGAAATGTTAACGGTTAAGTCCGATGACGTGACAGGTAGAACACGTATGTACAAAAACATTGTCGATGGTAATCATTCAATGGAAGCAGGTATGCCAGAGTCCTTCAACGTATTGGTTAAAGAAATACGTTCGCTGGCTGTCAATATTGAGATGGAACAAGAATAAACATCTTGATTATAGACACAGACTCTCAGATACCCGATTACATTTAAAGAGGATAAGCTCTTGAAAGATTTAATGAACTTCTTAAAACGTCAAGGTCGCTCCGAAGATTTTGACAATATTCGTATTGGTCTTGCTTCGCCTGACATGATTCGTTCATGGTCGTTTGGTGAGGTTAAGAAACCAGAAACCATCAACTATCGTACATTTAAGCCTGAGCGTGATGGCCTGTTTTGCGCCAAGATTTTTGGACCTATCAGTGACTATGAGTGTCTCTGCGGTAAATACAAGCGTTTAAAACATCGTGGTGTTATTTGTGAGAAATGCGGCGTAGAAGTGACTTTGTCTAAGGTCCGTCGTGAGCGTATGGGTCATATTGATCTTGCCAGTCCGGTTGCACACATCTGGTTCTTAAAGTCATTACCTGCCAAGATGGGTGCGGAAGCGATTTATGATCTGTTGAAATCGATTGATCTCAAAGATGAAATCAATAATCTACGTGAAGAAATTAATTCGACTAACTCTGATACCAAAATCAAGAAGTTTTCCAAGCGTCTGAAAGTAATTGATTCCTTGCTGGCATCAAATAATCGTCCTGAATGGATGATTATGAAGGTTTTACCTGTGCTGCCGCCTGAATTAAGACCTTTAGTCCCTCTGGACGGTGGTCGTTTTGCGACTTCAGATTTGAATGATCTGTATCGCAGGGTGATTATCCGCAACAACCGTTTGAAGCGCCTCATTGAAATCAAAGCGCCTGAAGTGATTTTACGCAACGAAAAGCGTATGCTGCAGGAGGCCGTTGATTCACTGCTGGATAATACACGCCGTGCCAGCGCTGTTAAAAGCGAAGGTAATCGTCCTTTGAAGTCGCTCAGCGATATGCTGAAAGGTAAGCAGGGGCGTTTCCGTCAAAACCTTCTGGGTAAACGCGTGGACTATTCCGGTCGTTCTGTCATTGTGGTAGGTCCTACCCTGAAACTGAATGAGTGCGGTTTACCCAAAAACATGGCTGCAGAACTTTTCAAACCGTTTATTATCCGCAAGCTGATTGAAAGGGGTATTGTAAAAACTGTTAAAACCGCGAAGAAAATTGTTGAAAAGAAAGATCCCGTTATCTGGGACATTCTTGAAAATATACTCAAAGGGCATCCTGTATTGCTCAACCGTGCTCCTACACTGCACCGTTTGGGTATTCAGGCCTTCCAGCCAAAATTGGTAGAGGGTAAGGCTATTCAGCTTCACCCGCTGGTTTGTACCGGTTTTAACGCCGACTTTGACGGTGACCAGATGGCTGTGCACGTACCACTTGGGAATGCTGCCGTTGCCGAAGCCCAGCTGCTTATGCTGGCTTCGCACAACATCCTGAACCCTGCCAATGGTTCTCCGGTGACTGTACCTTCTCAGGATATGATTCTGGGACTGTACTACATCACCAAAGAACGTGTAGGTACCAAGCAACACCCCGTGAAAGGCGAAGGTCTTACTTTCTATGCTGCCGAAGAAGCAATTATTGCCTATAATGAAGGTAGGGTAGATCTGCACGCTAAGGTTAAATGTCGTGTTCGCGTGAAAGAAAATGAAGAACTGATCTGGAAAGTGATTGATACATCCATGGGACGTATACTCTTTAACCAGGTAGTTCCTGAAGAATATGGCTACATCAATGAACTGCTTAAGAAGAAGAATCTCCGTGATATCATCTCAGGCATGATT
>RFQK01000280.1 GCA_009925045.1 Methylococcaceae bacterium | reverse complement strand
GGGGTGTATAGCGTCATTCTTTTATTATTGAGCTGCCACCCAGCCTCAGCATTTGATGCTGAAGAACTCTGAGAAACGGGCAGGTACTTCAGCATGGCATTGATGTTCATCAATAGTTGTTCATACTTCATGGGGGTACGGAGATATCGATCTGCCCCGCTGGCAAGGACCTCAATTTCGAGATTGGGATTGGTTTCAGGGCCCATACTGGTAATCAAATACTTCTTTAAGGACCCTAAGTGTTTGATGGCTTCTAGGTTTTCTCTATCCTCAACATCAATGACCAAAATATCGGCTTTATCTGACAATAAACGTTTGTATAATTCTTTGGCACTGGGAACAGCCCAAGCCAGAAACCCTAATTCATTTAATTTTTGTTCAACTTCTACACTAAAGCTGTTATCGGCTAACACTAGAGCGACAGAAAGTCGGTTTGTCTGGACATTCGGACTGGCAACCATTTTGATACCTCAGCAGTTTGATTAAAAACTCAACAGCAAAACTCACCGTGTTTTATCGACAAATCGTTTTGATTGGCCTGCATAGAATCAGGACAACTATCAAAAACAATTTCCGTGAGCTGAAGATAGATCAAATATGAAGTTATCTCTATGTATATCAAAGTATAGTATTTATGTATCCTACTGATATAGAATGGTTTTTATATTTTATTTTGCCGATTTTGGCAGTGATTTTTAGCATTGAGAGACGATTTTCGGTGGAAGAAGGTCTCAAGTACTTGCAGAAAACTTTTTAATAAAACAGTTTTTGAGGGTTGTTTGGAGGGGATTTAAGTGGCAATTTATAGCTTAAAAAGCTTTCAACGGACATGAGAACGCAAGCACTGGCAAACAACCAGCACAAAATTCATTGCTTGTGGGGAAGGCCTGTCTAATTGGCTGTTGTGTTGGCGAGTCTCGCTAGCGCTTGCTTTTGTTGTTCTTCAACTTCCAGCTGTAATTTATAGGCGGCATAATATTTGTAAATATTGCGTACATAGGTAGTGGTCTCCCAGCCGACTTTTTCAGCAACCACCAATTCGACGTGATTAAACCAGCGATTTGGGTCAAGACCACGTTCTTCAGCAATTTTGCGCATCCGTTTAATCTTACCGGGGCCAGCGTTATAACTGGCAAAGGAAAACAAGGTGCGGTTATCACCCTGGAAATCAGCATCCGCAAAATACTGTGACATTAATGCATCCAGATATTTGGCACCGGCATGGATATTGGGTTCGAGTTGTTTGATGTCACCTACTTTTAATGCACTTGCAGTACTGGGAAGTACTTGCATCACACCGATAGCGCCGGAAGGTCCACGTTTTTCCTGCTTGAGTTGTGATTCCTGATAGCCTTGCGCCGCCAGCATCAAGGGATCAAAGGCATAGTGCTGTCCATATTTCTCAAACAACTGCTGCATGAGTTCAAAGCGCTGCCATTCTTGATTGTCGGTATTATTGGCAATCTGTCGGATCTGTCGATTAAAACGGATGGTTTCAGCTTCTAAGAGATGCTGTTTTTCCAGAAATTTAGCAAAAAATTCATCCACTTCCGCATGGAGTTGCGGACTATTCTTGCGAATCGCCCATCCGGAATGCCCAGACTGACGGATGCTAACGTCAGTCACCTGAATTTTGGGTAACACCTGAGCCCAGATTTTAGCTTTCCAGTCATCGACAATAATCAGACTCACCACACCAGCGTTCAGCATTTCCATCAGATCTTCATCTTCAACTGCATCCGGTACTAACATGATTTTAACCGGCTCTTTACCGCGGCTTGCAAACTGCTGATTGATAGCCAGCAGGCTTTGGTAATAGCTTGATGAAGGTCGAACATGTACCCGTTCCCCAGAAAGTTCATCCAGAGAATTGACTGGAACAGACATTGGACCGGTGAGCACACGCTCAGACAATAGTCGATTGGGATGGGCAATAAAATCGACGCTTTGCAGTCTATCATCGGTGATGGTCAGATTACCGACCGCAATATCACCCAGACCTTGTTCAAGATCCAGCAGTAAGTGATCCCGGGTCGTTGGCACAATCACGACCGTCACCGGCCGGCGTTTTAACTGTTTGCGGTACTTGGTGTTGATATGGCGTTCAAACTCTCTCACCACATCGGCAGCCAGACCTTTGGCTTCGCCCTTGTCGTGAAAATAAAAGGTACGGCTATAGGGTACTAAAACCCTGATCAGGGTTT
>RFQK01000279.1 GCA_009925045.1 Methylococcaceae bacterium | reverse complement strand
AACCTCTGTCACGATGATAAAGAAAAAATTTGGCCTGCCGATCATCGCAACGATTACGTGAACCACCATAATGAGATCGCCCGTCAAAATGAAAAATGGTGTGAAACCTGTCATTTAGACAAAAACTACTGCACGGACTGCCATTTCAGACGCGATACTTCTGGCATAGGCTACCATCCACTCGGCTATCGAACACTGCACGGTCTGGAAAGTAGGCTCAATGCGGGTCGATGTGGACGCTGCCATAACGAAATTTATTGTTCAGACTGTCACACCGCACGATGAGTCCAGAGATGAACGTGAACAGCATTGTTAGACACCATCCAGAGGTTTATGCCGCTAAACCCTGTCTGGGTTTGCTTAGTGCTAAGGGGTTCATCATTGTTATGCTCATACTCCTAGCCGCTCTCTGGAGCGATAGCTTATGGGCTCGCGATATTTCTCAGGCCTCTGGCAATATTATTCTGGATGCATCACACGGCAATGGTGAGGCCTGGGGCAAGCGAAATTGCAGCAGTTGCCATATCATTCAAAAAATTCATAAAAACGTACCCAAAATCAAGGCAATAGTTGACGTTAAAGGCTATAGCACTTGTACCGGTTGCCATGGCAGCAATGGCCTGAAAACCGAGCGTCAATGCTTAATTTGTCATAACGCTAAGGATTTACCACTGAAACCGGTAAGGGGTGGAAAACATAGACATGATTTCAACGCCAAAAAAGATTTACTGACAACCAGCGGGCAATGCGTGGTATGCCATGAAGCGTCTGACATGAACGGGGTCTTTGACTTGAATATCGATTTAACCGTTTTCAATGATGCCATTGTTGGCCTTCAACCCTACGCCAATAAAAGCGAGTTCTGCTTGCGATGCCATAATGTCAATCACCAGCAAAAAAAGTGGCCGATTACCAGTCAGTCATCGCGAAACCAGATCCTCAGAGCCGAAGATCATTTTCGTAAAACCGATGCGCATGGTGGCGTAGACGGCGATGCCAATGGCTTTTATAACGGCTTTAGAACCGGTAGCTATGCCTATAAAACCATTGTCGATTGCTCAGACTGCCACACCTCTCATGGCACACAAAACAGTAATCTAATCATAGAAAACGTCCTGCAAGGAGCACCTTTACTCAGCGCGGAATTCAGAAATAAAGCTTACAAAGTCACCCTAGCAGGTGATGACTACAGTGATCTTTGCGTACTTTGCCACCAAATGCAGACTATTTCTGACGGTGGTGACTTACCGACTCGAAATGGCCTGAGCGGGGTTCATTTTAGCGAGGGCAGGAATTGTATTACGTGTCACAGCCATGGCGAGGAAGCTCAAAAAGGCTTATGAAACAGGTACTCCTATGTCTATTATTTTGGTCAAGTCAGCTCATCGCTGCTGATGATCAATGGCAACACCAGTCATATAAGCAATCCAAAAGGCTTCCTGACCTGCATCATGCTGTAGATGTCAAGCTTCTTGAAACCATGCAACCAGCCAAGACTTTTGAACTTGAAGATAACAAAATTGTCTGCGCAAGCTGTCATGGTCTTAAAGACATGGCCGAGATTCCTTACGATAAAGTTGACAAAAAAGCCCCTGACTTTCTTAGAGGCGGGCCTTATAAAAATATTCAGTCCTTTTGTTTTAATTGCCACGATAAAAAAGCCTCGGAACGCGAGAATATCCACATTTTACTGGATGAAAATCAAGCGATTAACAAGAAAAACTGCTTGTTTTGCCATCAAGAAATTCATGAAAAACGCGATCATAAATTGGGCCAGGCTCAATTAAAACTCAGACTGCCACCTGAAAAACTATGCCTGGGCTGTCATCTCAAATCCCCTCATTTAAACGCAATTGAACATCAGGATGCCAAACCCAAACCTGAAATGAAAAAGTACATGGATAAACAAGCACAAGACCAAAACATCATTTTGCCTTTAGCGGAAAACGGTCATGTCACTTGTATCAGTTGTCATTCTCCGCATCAAAAAGGGGTTTTAGAGCCTAGCAATATTGCCGGTAATCAAATTGACGGTGATATTAAACAAGGGATTACCTATAAAGCCCATTCTTGGGATCAGGTATTCAGAAACGATAAACAAGATAGATTGATGTTATGGGAACTCACTCATAACGAAGGCATTGATATTGGTTACGAACGAATAGAACAAGAAGTATTACTGAGATTACCGGCAAAAGACGGCCGCTTATGTCTAAGCT
>RFQK01000278.1 GCA_009925045.1 Methylococcaceae bacterium | reverse complement strand
GAACGGGTATTGTCGATGGTAGATTCGGTTTTATTACTGGTTGATGCCGTAGACGGTCCGATGCCGCAAACCCGTTTTGTGACCCAAAAAGCCTTTGCTCTTGGCTTACATCCGATTGTAGTGATTAACAAGATTGACCGTCCGGGCGCCCGTCCTGACTGGGTAATTGACCAAACCTTCGATTTGTTCGACCGCTTGGGTGCGACAGACGAACAATTGGATTTCCCTATCGTTTATGCCTCTGCACTAAAAGGTTACGCAGGTCTGGATCACAACATCAGTGACGGTGATATGACACCGTTGTTCCAAACCATCGTCGACAAAGTCCATCCCCCTAAAGTCGATCTCGAAGGCCCGTTCCAGATGCAAGTCATCAGTCTGGATTACAACGCTTATGTCGGTGTTATTGGGATTGGTCGTATTCAGCGCGGTTCGGTGAAACCTAATCAACAATTGACTTTAATCAATCGTGAAGGCGCAACCCGCAACGGTCGTATGCTGCAGATTTTCGGCTTTAAAGGTCTGGAACGCGTAGAGGTCCAAGAAGCCCGTGCCGGAGACATTATCGCTTTTACCGGTATTGATAAACTGGAAATCTCCGATACCCTCTGCCAACAAGACGCTGTTGAAGCATTGCCAGCACTGAAAGTAGACGAGCCAACCGTTAGCATGACGTTCCAAGTTAACAACTCGCCGTTTGCGGGTCGCGAAGGTAAATTTGTCACGTCCAGACAAATTCGTGACCGTTTACACAAAGAACTGCAACACAATGTGGCCTTAAGAGTTGAAGACACTGGGGATCCGGATAAATTTAAAGTTTCGGGTCGCGGTGAGTTGCATTTGTCGATTCTGATCGAAAACATGCGTCGCGAAGGCTACGAACTGGGTGTTTCCAGACCGGAAGTGATTTTGCGTGAAATTGATGATGAACTGCATGAACCGTATGAAATGGTCACCATCGAGCTGGAAGATGAACACCAAGGCGCCATCATGGAAAAACTGGGTGAGCGTAAAGGCGACTTACTCAATATGGTTCCGGATGGAAAAGGTCGTACACGACTGGAATATATGGTGCCATCTCGCGGTTTAATCGGCTTCCAGACTGAATTCATGACTGCCACCTCAGGTTCAGGTTTGTTCTACCATGTTTATGATCATTATGGTCCGATGAAAAAAGGCAGTGTGGGTAATCGTATCAACGGGGTACTGGTTTCTATGGTGCAAGGTAAATCACTGGGTTATGCCTTGTTCAACCTTCAGGAACGTGGCCGTTTGTTTATCGAACATGGCACAGAAGTCTACGAAGGCATGGTGATTGGCATTCATTCCCGTGACAACGATTTGGTGGTTAACCCGACTAAAGCCAAACAGCTCACCAATATGCGTGCTTCCGGCTCAGACGAAAATATCCTGCTGACGCCACCGATAAAAATGAGCCTGGAACAGGCTTTAGAATTTATCGATGAAGATGAACTGGTTGAAGTCACACCTCAATCGATTCGCTTGCGCAAAAAGATGTTGACTGAAAATGAGCGTAAACGCGCATCCAGAGCAACAGACTAGCAACTGGCCGGCAAAATCAGGCCTAAGCTTTGAGTGCGTGATATAACACAGTTAAATTATGATTCTTAATCAATGAGTTATAGCATTAACTGCGACAATTCGTCACATTTTGCTTACCTTAGAAAGCGAGTATTATATTGGGTAGACGATCTTGGTCGTCTTCAAATGAATGGAATAGGTTTCTCCCCCGAAACCCACAGGGATGTTTCAATTTTAAAGTCATTTTAAATAATCAAAATGACTTATTCTCTCGATGTTGTCATTGGAATACTCATTCCAGTCCATGGTCAGAAACCTGCTTTTCAAAAGAAAAGCAGGAACACCTGGTCGTTCGATGCCAGAAATTCACAGCTAATATTTTCGACTAAATCCCTTGTCAGTGCCTTGTGTCTTGAATTTGGGTAATCATTATTGAGAACTGCTCAGCAAAATATGGCATTTGACACAGTTTTTGCCGTAATTGCGTTAAATGCCATATTTTCATTATAAATCAATGGCTTACTGCGACAATTGGCCGCATTCACAAAAGATTGATTTAGGCTTAAAGTAACCCCGCTGCCCAATAAGTAGCTTTTTTTCTTCAAACTCATACCGGCCCCTCCCCCGGGTCCGGTTTTTTTGAACTCACTATGGATGGTGAAGAAAGCAATACCCTT
>RFQK01000277.1 GCA_009925045.1 Methylococcaceae bacterium | reverse complement strand
GTCGACAGCGCCCCCGTTCTGGAGAAGGCGATTGCCGAGCAAGCGGGACTGGGCTGGATCGGCAAACACAGCAATCTGATCAATCGCAAAGCAGGCTCCTGGTTTTTTCTGGGTGAGTTATACACGGACCTACCGCTGGCCATAGACACGCCATCCAATAACCACTGTGGCAGCTGCCAGTCTTGTATGGATTTGTGTCCAACTCAAGCCATCGTTGCCCCGTATCAGGTGGACGCACGCTTATGCATTTCTTATCTGACGATTGAATTTGCCGGCAGCATTCCCGAGCAACTCCGGCCTTTAATCGGTAATCGTATTTATGGCTGTGATGATTGCCTGCTTGCATGTCCATGGAATCGCTTTGCTCATTTTAGCCGTGAGCCAGATTTTCAGCCACGCCACCAATTGGACAACACAACGCTTTTAAAACTATTTGCCTGGACTGAAAAACAGTTTTTGCTGAATACCGAGGGCTCAGCCATTCGAAGAATTGGCTTTAGTCGCTGGCAACGTAACATCGCCATTGCCCTCGGCAATGGGCCAGCCCATTCAGACAGTATCCGGCTATTAGAACAGCGTTTACCTGAGAGTGATGATTTGCTTGCAGAACACATTCACTGGGCATTACAGCAACTGAAAGCCAGAGCATGCGCGCAACAGAAAAATAAATTCAGTAATCATGCTGAGTAAGTTTTGATGCACCTCTTATTTGTAAGATAATGATCAGCCTTATCAGTCTTAGATCGACTAATCACCCAAGAGAAACTTGAATTAATGCCCAGACGCCCCACCACACCCAGCAAACGCCCAGTTCGCAAATCCAAAAGCAAAAGCCGCTCATGGTGGTGGTTACTCAGTGCACTATTGCCTGTTTTAGCAGGCGGCGGTGTCATGCTCTTTTTTTACGTCGGTTACTTAGATTACACGGTTCGTGAACAGTTTGAAGGCAAACGCTGGTCCATTCCGGCCCGTGTTTATGCCAGCCCGGTGGAGCTTTATACCGGCGCAACCATGGGCAGCAAAGACTTTGAAGATCTGCTGGTGCAATTACATTACCGGCAAGATCGTCAACTGGATGGCGAAGGCGTCTATTTTCATCAAGGCAATCTCATCCAAGTTAAAACACGCAGTTTTAATTTTGGTGATACCGCGCAGGAAAGTCGTTTTATTTCGGTTAATTTCGCCGGTAACAGCATTAGCACGATCTTGGATAATGCGAATCAGCAAGAATTAGCGATTGTGCGTATGGACCCGGTACAAATCGGCAGTTTTTATCCTACTCGGAAAGAAGATCGAATACTGCTGAAGCTCGTCGAGACACCCGAACATTTATTACAGGGATTATTTTCCACCGAAGATCACGATTTCTATGAACATTTCGGCCTGTCACCCAAGGGCATCATCAGGGCCATGTGGACTAATGTCAAAGCCGGTGGATTTGTTCAAGGTGGCAGCACCATTACCCAGCAGTTGGTCAAAAACTTCTTTTTAACCTCCGAACGCAGTCTGATGCGTAAGGTCAACGAAGCCTTAATGGCCTTAATTCTGGAGTATCGCTACAGCAAAGATGAAATTCTGGAAGCCTATTTAAATGAAATTTTTTTAGGTCAAGATGGTGCTAGTGCAGTGCATGGCTTTGGCTTGGCCAGCGAATTTTACTTTGGCCAGTCACTCAAAAACCTTGACCTCGCTCAGACCGCTTCTTTGGTCGCCTTGGTGCGTGGTCCCTCTTATTATGATCCTCGCCGCAATCCTGAGCGTCATCTGGAACGTCGCAATTTAGTCTTGGATTCAATGGTGGAACAAAATTACATCACCGCCAATGAGGCCAATGAAGCCAAACGTGAAGCAATTTCAGTAGCCGCCGTCACCCATCGCTCGGCTAACCGTTATCCGGATTTTATTGATTTGGTTAAACGTCAATTAAAACAAGAATATAAAGAAGAGGATTTAACTTCCGAGGGCTTACGTATCGTCACCACTCTGGACACTCGGGTCCAGGAAACTTTACAAAATGCGATTGCCAAAAAATTGCAACAACTGGAAAAAAGCCCTAAAAGCCGTGAACTGGAAAGCGCTTCGGTAGTGACGCGCCGAGATAATGGTGAGATTGTCGCCTTGGTCGGCGGGCGTGACGCTTCAACGACCGGATTCAACAGAGCCTTGGATGCCGTGCGACCTATAGGCTCATTGATTAAACCAATCGTCTATCTGACGGCT
>RFQK01000276.1 GCA_009925045.1 Methylococcaceae bacterium | reverse complement strand
CAGAAATACTATTCACACTGGTCCCACTCACCAGAGACTGAGAGTTACCCACCAGTACATCGTAGATATTATTGTTGTTAACGACTTTGACACTGGTTTCTTTACTCAGTGCAGTAATTAACAAATCACGCTTATCGTATAAAGCATTCAGGGTTTGATTATTATTGACGCCTTGAGCCTGCGCGGCGAGGATGGCGGCATTAATATTGGCAATTTGTTGCGCGATAGAATTGATATTAGCCACACTGGCGTTGATTTTTTTATCAACATTGGCATTGATGGACGTCAATAAAGACTGGGCATCATTGAAACCCGCAACCAGTTGATTAGCACTGTTCAGAAACCCCTGACGCGTAGTCGCATCTTTAGGCGCAACTGAAACGTCTTGGAGGGAATTAAAAAAATCTTGTAAAGCTGCACCAACACCTGTGCTGGGATCGGCAAAATAATCATTAATCATTTGGATCTGATTAAGTTGAACCTGCAACTTACTGCTCGAGGATTGTGCTGCATTTTGCTGAGCACTTAAAAAACTGTCAAAAACCCGCTGAATATCAGTAACAGCGGTGCCGTCACCCAAACCCGCTTCCTGACCTTGAATGACTTGCTGACGACTGTAACCATCGACACTGGCATTCGCGATGTTTTTACCTGCCGTAGCAATACCAGTTTGTGCGGCAGTCAGGGCACTTAGAGCTATATTAATGGTATTGGACATAATGCAAACCTGCGTAAATGAGGATATAAAGGATTAACGGCAGTTATGCCAGAAACTTAAGCGAAATTTAAAGAAAAAATCAGACTATGCCCATCTGCTGCATGACACCATACAACTTGCGGGCATAATTGGGATCCGTAGCATAGCCCGACGTTTGCAAGGAAACCGCATAGCCTTTGGCAGAATGTGCATTTTTCATGACACTGGCATAACGTTCATTCTGGCTTAACAATTTTGCATAATCCAGAAAAGCATCCGAATACGAATCATACGCCTTAAAGCGATCGACCACTTTCTGTGCCACGCCGTGACTGTATTCAGTGGTTGTGACTTCTATAACCTTGCCATTCCAGTCTTTACCCGCTTTGATACCAAACAGATTAAAGCTGGATTTTCCGTCTGCAAAGTGCGGGACGCTTCGACCCCAGCCACTTTCCAGCGCGGCATGGGCAATACTGAATCCAGCGGGAATACCGGTTTGTTTGGAGACTTTGACAGCATGATCCAGTACTTCATCGACAAAACCCTCTACAGGAAGGTTTTGCGCTGATGCCGTTTTGGGCGTTCCCGACTCAGTTGATGAGTAGTGGTTTGTTAAGGCCGGCGCATGCGCTGAATACGGCACTGAGGATTGCAGAGTATCCTGCAACTGGGCAGCCGTATAATTATTGAGTGCCGATTGCTGTTCAGCCGTTAAATTTAAAGCAGATGCATCCTGGGGAGTTTGTTTGCTTAACTGCGCAACCATAAGGTCGGCTAAGCCTACGCCTTTTCCCGCCATGCTTTTGCTGATTTGCTGATCAAACAGACTGGTGTAAAAATCGTTTTGGTGGCTTTGTAATAATTCGGACTTAAAAGAAGCATCGCGCATACTTTTAAGCATCATTTGGATAAATATTGCCTCAAATTCTTTTGCAGCAGTGGCCAGGGCTTGATTGGGATTTGAGCGTGCTGTTTGTTGCAACTGTTTAACCGCATTCACATCTAATGCAAATTGCTGATCCAAACTGTTTTTATTGACAGCACCTAACATCAAATCACCTCGACATCCGCATGTAAGGCACCGGCTGTTTTCATCGATTGCAGAATCACCAGTAAATCCTGGGGAGTAGCGCCAATTTCATTCAGGGCTTTGACTACATCAATTAGCTGCACACCTGCTTTCAACACTTTAAGCTTACCACTGGCCGGCGGAATACTCTCCACAACCGCAGGGGTTGCACTGACAACCAGCGAGATATTACCGTAGGTGACCGCGCAGGCATCAATGGTGACGGATTTGTTAATCACCACAGAACCGGTTTTTTCATTCAGAACGACTTTGGGGGTCGCTTCGTCCCGCTCAATCTCTAAAGATTCCAGACTGGCCAGGAAGGCGACTCGCTCATTCGGTGATATCGGCGCTTTTACACGAATGGTGCGACTATTTTGTGCCAAAGCAGTGGGATAACCATAATTCAGATTAATCACATCAGCAATTTTGCCGGCTACAGTAAAATCAGA
>RFQK01000275.1 GCA_009925045.1 Methylococcaceae bacterium | reverse complement strand
CCAGGTTTTGGAAGTATTACGTGAGCGCGGCAAATTAGTTCATCACCAAGCCTTGCTTCACAGTTATCCGCATTGCTGGCGCCACAAAACCCCGATTATTTTCCGCGCGACGCCTCAATGGTTTATCGCCATGGAGCAAAACGGTCTGCGTCAGACCGCACTCGAAGAAGTGAAAAAAGTGCAATGGATTCCGGATTGGGGCCAGGCTCGTATTGAAGGTATGATTGAAAAACGACCAGACTGGTGTATTTCTCGTCAGCGTACCTGGGGCGTGCCAATTGCGTTATTTGTTAACAAAGAAAGCGGTGAATTACACCCGCGTACTGCTGAATTAATTGAACAAGTCGCCGAACGTATCGAACAGCAAGGCATTGATGCCTGGTTTGGTTTGGATCCGCTAGAACTGTTAGGTAATGAAGCGGATCAATACGACAAAATTGGCGATACTTTAGATGTTTGGTTTGATTCCGGTGTGACCCATGCCGCGGTATTGAATCGTCGTGAGCAACTGCAGTTTCCGGCTGATTTATATCTGGAAGGTTCAGACCAGCATCGTGGCTGGTTCCAATCCTCATTAATGGCTTCTGTCGCGATGTATGGTGAAAAACCTTACCAAGAAGTGTTGACCCATGGTTTTGTGGTCGATGGTGAAGGCAAGAAAATGTCTAAATCCAAAGGCAACGTGGTGTTACCGCAAACCGTGATGAAATCCTTGGGTGCCGACGTCTTGCGTTTGTGGGTGGCTGGTAGTGATTATCGCTACGAAATGTCGGTGTCGGATGAAATTCTCAAACGTACCTCGGACGCTTACCGTAAGCTCCGCAATACTGCGCGCTTCCTGTTATCCAATCTGGATGGTTTTGATCCTGCTCAGCATCTGGTGGCTCATCAGGACTTGCTGGCGCTGGATCGCTGGGTGGTCGATAAGGCCTGGCAATTACAGGCAGAAATCAAGACTGCCTACGATCAGTATCAGTTCCAGCTGATTTATCAAAAAGTCCTCAACTTCTGTAGTCTGGATTTGGGTGGTTTTTATCTGGACATTATCAAGGATCGACAATATACCGCGAAGGCGGATGGTCTGGCGCGTCGCTCTGCGCAAACGGCTATGTATCATGTGGTTGAGGCCTTGGTGCGTTGGTTGGCACCTATCACCAGTTTTACTGCCGATGAAATTTGGCAGGCAATTCCGGGGCAGCGCAGTGAATCGGTATTTCTGGAAACCTGGTATGAAGGTTTACAGCCTATGAGTCAGGATGCGGCTATTAATCATGACACCTGGAATCGGATCATGGCGGTACGTGCGATTGTCAGTAAAGAACTGGAACAACTGCGGGGGCAAGGGGCGATAGGTTCGTCTTTAAATGCGGAAGTCAGTTTATATGGCGATGATAATTATTTTGCTGAACTCGGCAAACTGGGCAATGAGCTGCGTTTTGTTTTAATTACCTCTGAAGCTCATATTATTCAATTAGCTCATGCGCCGGCTGATGCTGTCAGTACCGAACTGGATGGCTTGAAACTTAAAGTGACAGTCTCAGAACATGCCAAATGTGTCCGTTGCTGGCACCAACGTCCAGATGTGGGTCACCATGACCATCATCCGGAACTCTGTGGTCGTTGTGTTGATAATGTTGTTGGCGACGGCGAGCAGCGTCATTATGCTTAAGTGGTTATGGTTATCTTTACTGGTGCTGGTGCTGGATCAGGCCAGTAAGTTGCTGGTTGACGCTTCATTACAACTGTATGAAGCGATACCGCTGATGCCTAGCTTCAATCTGACTTATGCACGCAATACTGGCGCCGCCTTCAGTTTTCTCAGTGATGCGGGTGGCTGGCAACGCTGGCTGTTTGCTGGTCTTGCGGTGTTGATGAGCGGTTTTATTGCCGGGTGGCTCAAAAAACTTGGCGATCATGAAACATGGATGGCGGCGGCTTTATCAATGGTGCTCGGCGGTGCCATTGGTAACCTCATCGATCGGGTAGCTTATGGTTATGTGATCGATTTCTTAGATATCTACTATCAGGACTGGCATTGGCCAGCGTTCAATATTGCCGATTCCGCCATTTGTATCGGTGTGGCAATTATGTTGCTGGATAGCTTTAGGGCCGAGCCAAGCAGTCCTTTCAAAAAAAGCTAAAGCAGCGCTTTGTATCGTGGCCAGTCAAAAAAGGGGCCAGGATCAGTTTTTCGCCCCGGCGCAATATCACTATGTCCAGTAATGCGATCCGGCGTAATACCCGGGTAATGGCGCAATATCA
>RFQK01000274.1 GCA_009925045.1 Methylococcaceae bacterium | reverse complement strand
TGTGTTGCCAGTTTTAAAAGCCAGCCGTGGTCGAGCTTTTTTTCTGTTTACCAGTCACCGGGCTTTGCAACGCGCCGCACACATTTTAGAACGAAAGCTTGATTACCCTTTGCTGGTGCAAGGTACCCGTTCCAAAGGTCAACTTCTGGATGAATTTAAAAGCCTGGGGCATGCCGTGTTATTGGCGACAGCCAGCTTTTGGGAAGGCGTTGATGTCCGTGGTGAGGCTTTATCGTGTGTGATCATTGATAAGCTACCTTTTGCATCACCTGGTGATCCGGTATTAAAAGCCCGTATGGCAGCAATGGAAAAACGTGGCCGCAATCCCTTTTTTGAACACCAATTACCCAGCGCAATCATTATGTTGCGGCAAGGGGTGGGGCGTTTGATTCGTGATGTCGATGATAGAGGGGTGTTGATGGTCTGTGATCCGCGCTTACTCAAGCGTTCCTATGGCCAATTATTCCTCGACAGTCTGCCTGCTATGCGTCGCAGTCGCGAACTCAGTGATGTGGAACTGTTTTTTCAGGAAGAGACCAAAACATGAGAATTTTAGCTGTTGAAACGTCTACTGATGCCTGTTCGGCCGCATTATGGATTGATGGTGAATGTCATCAAGAATTCGCCCTCGCTCCGCGTGAACATACTCAATTGATTTTGCCAATGATAGCCAAGTTGATGAACGAAGCCGGCTTGCGTCCACAACAACTGAATGCCATCGCCTTAAGTCGGGGGCCAGGCTCATTTACCGGGGTGCGGATTGCCGGTGCCGTCGTGCAGGGCATTGCTTTAGGTGCTGACTTGCCAGTAGCGCCGGTTTCAACTCTGGCGGCACTCGCCCAAGACCACTTTAATCGCCAGAGCGAATCGCGAATGGCTTTTACCGCAATGGATGCCCGCATGGATGAGATTTTTTGGGGCTGTTATCAGCGCAGTGAACTGGGTTTGGCCCAATTGATCGGTGCAGAAAGCGTGACCGCTGCGGATGCGGTGTCCTTTCCTGATCAAGCGGGGTTTGGCGTGGGTTCAGGCTGGGGCGTGTATGAAGACATTTTGGGCCAAAGGCTGGCCTCCTGTCTTCAGGGGGTAGAAGTTGAAATCTGGCCGACTGCAGCCTGTATCGCTCAGCTCGGCGCTATGATGGTGGCGAATGGTGAAACAGTTGCTGTTGAACAGGCAATGCCCGTTTATCTTCGCGATAAAGTCGCTAAAAAGCAAAGCGAAAGATAGAGTACAATGCCACGGTCTTAAGCCGTGATGGTTTTGTGTAATGGCCCAATTTTTTGAAATACATCCCGATAACCCACAGCAACGCCTGATCCGTCAAGCCGTTGAGATTATCAATCAAGGTGGCGTGATCGTTTATCCCACTGATTCGGCCTATGCATTGGGTTGTCATATCGGCGATAAAGCTGCTATGGACATCATTCGTTCCATCCGTCGTCTCGATGATAAACATAATTTCACTTTGTTGTGCAGTGATTTGAGTCAAGTTTCTAACTTTACCCGCATGGGTAATGATGCGCATCGATTAATCAAAAAACTGACCCCTGGGCCTTTTACCTTTTTGCTGGATGCCACCCATGAGGTGCCGCGTCGCCTGCAACACCCCAAGAAAAAAACGATAGGCGTCAGAATTCCCGATAATAAAATCGCGCAGATGCTGGTTGAAGAGTTAGGTGAGCCTTTGTTAACGTCTACTCTGATTATGCCGGGTGAAACTGAGCCCATGAATGATCCTTATGAAATTCGCGATTTACTTGAGCACCAGGTTGCCTTAGTCATGAGTAGTGGCTATCTGGACACCGAATTAACCACCGTTATTGCTTGCACTGATGGCGGTATCGAAGTCGTCAGACAAGGCAAAGGTCGCGCGTCTATGCTGGAGAATGGACTATGATGGATGAGCTAACACTGGTGCAGCGAGTTGTGGTGTGGTTTTTGCCAGTCGTGTTTGCAATTACGGTGCATGAGGTAGCTCATGGCTGGATGGCCAAACGTTTTGGAGATCCCACTGCAGCGCAAGCAGGTCGTTTGAGTCTCAATCCCATAAAACATATTGATTGGGTTGGTACGATTCTGATTCCGGGTTTGTTGCTATTAACCTTTACCGGCTTTATTTTCGGTTGGGCTAAGCCAGTGCCGGTTGATGGACGTTATTTCAAAAATCCACGTCGTGATATGGCCTTTGTAGCCTTAGCGGGTCCTGTCTCAAATATACTCATGGCCATTTTCTGGGCGCTGCTGGCTCGTTTGGGTGTGAGCTTTTACCAATATGA
>RFQK01000273.1 GCA_009925045.1 Methylococcaceae bacterium | reverse complement strand
CCATTTACATTAAGCGGTGATGCAGGCACCTATACCTGTGATGCGTTGATAATCGCGACCGGTGCATCGGCTCGCTATCTGGGCCTAGATTCTGAAGAGGCATTTAAAGGACGCGGAGTATCGGCCTGTGCAACCTGTGACGGCTTTTTCTATCGCAATAAGCCAGTGGCCGTGATAGGCGGCGGCAATACAGCGGTTGAAGAAGCCTTATATCTGGCCAACATCGCTTCAGAAGTAATCGTGGTTCATCGTCGGGATAAATTTCGATCGGAAAAAATCTTGTCAGACAAACTGATTGAAAAATCAAAGTCTGGGAATGTTCGTATTGAATGGAATCATGAACTTGATGAAGTTCTAGGTGATGATATGGGTGTCACTGGGCTGCGTATTAAGAATGTGAACTCCGGCACAACTCAAGAAATTGATGTACATGGTGTATTCATCGCGATCGGACATACGCCTAATACTGATATTTTTGCCGGACAACTGGAGATGGATCACGGTTATATCGTAGTCCAAAGCGGTCGCCATGGCAATGCAACAGCCACCAGTGTGGCCGGTGTTTTTGCAGCGGGTGATGTGATGGATTCTCACTATAAACAAGCCATTACATCAGCCGGTTCCGGCTGTATGGCCGCACTCGATGCTGAAAAATTTCTGGATGAATTGAGCGGCTAGTATTCAATATGCCATTACATTGGCTTGATCCAAACCAACCAGAACAAGCATTTCCGGACTTGGATCAAGCGCTTGAAGACCCCAATGGTTTAATTGCCATTGAAGGTTGTTTATCGTCTAAACGCCTGATTAATGCCTATCGGGCAGGCATCTTTCCTTGGTACAACGAGAACGAACCCATCCTATGGTGGTCACCCGATCCACGTTTAGTAATCTTTCCAAATAAGATCAATATATCCCGTAGTCTAGCCAAAACCCTGCGCAAACCCCATTACGAAGTCCGATTCGATACCGCATTTGAATCAGTGATTCAAGCCTGTTCGAACCCCAGAAAGGATGCGATGGGAACATGGATAAGCGATGATATACAAAAAGCCTATATTGATTTACATCGACTTGGGATAGCGCATTGCGTAGAAACCTGGGAACAGGATGTCCTTGTGGGCGGGTTGTATGGTGTTAGTATTGGTCGAGTGTTTTTCGGCGAGTCTATGTTCCATACCCAAACTGATGCATCAAAAGTTGCCTTCGTACATTTGGCGCGCAAACTAGAATCTTTGAAATATGCAGTAATAGACTGCCAAGTCAAAAGCCAACATCTCATCAGTTTAGGCGCTGAAGAAATCTCACGCAGACAATTCCGAAGCATTCTGGACCAACATTGTGATTATCCGGACGCTTGGGAAATATGACTTCAATTCCTCTGTACCTGACATCAGAACAAAACTGTTCTTATTTAGACAACAGAGCTTCGCAATCGGCTATGGTGGATGTCAATTTTGGCATGACTCGATCAATCTACTCACAATTGATTGAACGTGGTTTTCGTCGCAGTGGAAATCTTGTCTATGCACCCCATTGTCAACAATGCAGTGCTTGTATAGCTTGCAGAATCAAACCAGCACAATTTAAACCCAGTCGTAGCCAAAAACGCTGCATTGAAAAAAACCAAGACACAGAAGTAATAATTAAACCCTGCGACTATGACGCGAAGCATAGAGATTTATACAATCGCTATCTGAGTTATCGACATTCAGAAACTGCAACACTATCTGCAACCAACGAATACCTGGAGTTTTTTGGAAGTAGTTGGTGTGACACTCGGTTAATCGAATTTTATATTGAAAAACACTTAGCAGCAGTTGCAGTCGTAGACCTGTTCAACGATGCACTTTCCGCTGTGTACACATTTTATGATCCAGATTTCCAACACTACAGCCTAGGAACGTATGCAGTTTTATGGCAAATAGCAAAAGCGAGGGAATTAGGCATGGAGCATGTGTATTTAGGCTACTGGGTAGAAAATAGCCAAAAAATGGACTACAAAAAGAACTTTAAACCCTTGGAAGTCTATATGAATCAACAGTGGCAAGCGTTTCAAACAAGTTAGCAGCAACCTAAATTGGGTTTGCTCAGCTTATGTCAAAAATGAAATTAGGGTAAATCGTGACAAAGTGACTTTGCCGTGCCCCTCAACCCGTGAGACAGGGTCAATAACGACGCGTTTAAGTTGCTCGGGTGCTCAGCAGTTTCAAGATGTTCGTACATCAGCGTAGCCTTTTGGCAAATGCCATAACCAGATGGGAAAGATGGGGCTATAGTAACTGAAAAGCCGCTG
>RFQK01000272.1 GCA_009925045.1 Methylococcaceae bacterium | reverse complement strand
GTCATGCCTTGACAGTTCCAGCACAACAGCAGCAGGCAAAACATTTGTTAAGATTAATGCTGGCACCTCATCTACGCGGTAAGCCGCTAAAAAGTCGGGCGGTATTAGCCAGAGTCATGCACTATCTTTAAGCTTTAGATTTTATAAGGACAAGCACTAACGTGGAAAAACAAGCTATTTTATTGGGTGTGAATATTGACCATGTCGCCACATTACGAAGAGTCCGTGGCACCGCCTATCCTGAGCCGATTCAGGCAGCCTTAATAGCTGAACAGGCAGGGGCTGATGGTATTACGGCGCATCTGCGTGAAGACAGGCGTCATATTCAAGATCGGGATATCGATTGTTTGCAAGATATGATTCATAGCAGACTTAATCTAGAGATGGCGGTGACGGATGAGATGTTGGCGATTGCCTGTCGCGTCAAGCCGGCAGCCTGTTGCTTGGTTCCGGAAAAACGAGAAGAGTTGACCACTGAGGGTGGCTTGGATGTGCTTGCCTCAGAATCACGTCTCAAGCAGGCTTGTCAGGCGCTTGCTGATGTCGGGGTGGAGGTGTCACTGTTTATCGATGCCGATCTTGCCCAAATCGATGCGGCTATTCGCACTGGTGCCCCCGTCATAGAATTGCATACAGGGCGTTATGCTGATGCACGCACTCGTAATGAACAAGCTGATGAGTTAAAACGTATTCATACTGCAGCGATTTATGCGCATCAGGCAGGATTGCAAGTCAATGCAGGACATGGTTTGAATCGCCACAATGTTGAAGACATTTGTCGTATACCGGTGATTCGGGAATTAAATATTGGACATTCCTTGATTGCGGACGCCTTGTTTGTGGGGCTGGAAAGATCGGTCAGGGATATGAAAGCCTTGATGCTTGCAGCGCGGGCTTCGGTTTAGTCGGTTGATCCAATAAAAAGCCCCCGATTTCGGGGGCTTTTTACGTTAGTGACTGGCTAGACCGTGTTTTTGCATGCGATACAGCAAAGTATCGCGGGATATGCCTAACAGACGGGCAGATTTGCTACGATTACCTTTGGTTCTATTCAAAGCTTGCATAATCATGTCAGCTTCTAACGCTTCTAGCTGTAAGCCGAATTCCGGCAAAATAAAACTGTTATCTTGCGCAGGTTGTTGGCTAATACTGAATTCGCGCGGAAGGTTTTCAGGTTCAATAATTTTACCGGGTAACAAGATGCTGAGACGCTCGCACAAATTACGTAATTCACGTACATTGCCCGGCCAGGCGTAGGCGCGCAAAACCTTTTCAGTCGCTTTGCTCAAACTAGGTGCGGACAGGCTGTGGAGTTCAGCAAACATCTTGAAAAAGTGTTGGGCCAGTTGCTCAATATCTTCACGACGTTGGTGTAATGCCGGTAACTCCAAAGGCACCACATTGAGTCGAAAATACAAGTCTCTTCGGAACTCACCATTCGCAATCAGTTGATTCAAATCCGCATTAGTGGCTGCGATGACTCTGACATCTAATTTTTGGGCTTTGTTGGCTCCAACGGGCATGCACTCGCCGTTTTCCAAAAAGCGTAACAGTTTGGACTGAACAGCTAGGGGCAAGGAGTTAATTTCATCCAGAAACAGCGTTCCGCCATGAGCAGCTTCGAACAAGCCTTGCTTGTCGGTAATTGCGCCAGTGAATGCACCTTTCTTGTGACCAAATATTTCTGATTCGACTAAACTTTCAGGTAGAGCTGCACAGTTTAAAGTAATGAATGGTTTGTCAGCACGCGCACTGTTCTTTTGAATGGCAGTTGCTAATACCTCTTTGCCTGTGCCAGTTTCGCCCTTGATCAGCACAGTCACATCGATTCAAGCGCAGGTGCTCTGCCAATCAAAGAATTGAAATTGTTCACGGTAAGAACCCCCAAACGTTATAAATGCTCCATTCGCATCGGATTAATCGATGGGAAGGCAGCGAGTAAAGCGAACAGAATAAATAACACGCCAACCACATGTTTGAACCTATGTGCTTTTGAGAGGCGTGCTAATAAAGGCGTTATTATACCGACACCCATGACAGCAGGTAAAGTCCCAATGCCAAAGGCCAGCATGGTCAGGCCGCTTTTAAGCATATCGCCAGTCGTGGCAGCCAGGGCAAGCGCACTGTAAATCAGTCCACAGGGCAGCCAACCCCATACCATCCCGAACAATAGAGCTTGGTAAGGGTGTCTAACGGGAATTAAGCGGCGACCGATTGGTTCAATCGTTTTCCAGAGACGCGTGCCCAGTTTTTCAATATAGGCATATCGCGGAAACCAGCCAGCCAAATAGAGACCCGCACCAGTCATCA
>RFQK01000271.1 GCA_009925045.1 Methylococcaceae bacterium | reverse complement strand
TCAGGTGCTACTTCATAAAAACCGACTTCCTCCGGCGCTTGTTGTAAAACGTCTGCTAAAAAAGAACGTTTTAAACCAAGACCGGCACCCGTTAAATTTTTAAACGTTGCGGCCATACTGACAACCTCATTTACTTTTCTTGTTTATGCGTAGATCGCCAAAATAAAAACAAGCCACCTAAGATTAGCAAGCCTAAAAAGTAAAATTGATATTGCTTAACATCACCCAGCACCTTTTCGGCAAGATCACCGAATTGATAACCGATCACGCCAAACGAAATCGCCCAAATCAATGCTCCCAGAAAATTCAGGACAAAAAACTTAAGCGGATTGAGTCGGCTCGCACCAATCACAAACGGTGTTACATTGCGGATACCGTAAATAAAACGAAACCCCAAAATCACTGGTAACTGGTGCCGATGTAACATATCAAAAACCTTATCGGTCTTGCTGTGCCACAAAGGCCGTTTTTCCAAAAACTGTATGCCCTTCCAGCGGCCTATATAGAAAAAAGTTTGATCCCCAGCGAATGTTCCGAGAAATGCCGACAAAATAACCAATGGCAATTCCAAACCTATCCCGCTATGTGCCAAGAAACCGGCAATTAGCAGGATAGTTTCGCCTTCCAAATAGGTACCGATAAACAGCGCAAGATAGCCGTAATCAATAACAAGTTGCTGTAAATCCATAATAGCTGTTGGGCTTATAAAGACGCGTTAGCATTAATGTCCACCGTGCATTTTTGCACCGCAGGCAGTTTCACTATCTTTCATCATCGCACCACAAGCCATTTGACCCGCTTTAGTTTCAGGTTTTGCCGCATGATCGTGATCGTCATGTTTCATTTCACCCATGCCACAAGCGCCTTCTTTGCCCTTCATCATGGCACCACAGGTACTTTCCATACCAGGCTTCATTTTGCCGCCACTCATCATGCCACCACATTGACCGGAACCACATGAGCCTTCGGCTTTTTTCACCTGACCTGGAGCATGCGCAGCATGGCCATTTGCCGCCTTGCTATCCGCGCCACAACCAGATTCAGTCACTTTATTGTGGGTGTCAGCAGCTACTTGCATATAACCCGATGCTAATTCGTTCATAGCAAAAGGGTTGCTGTCTGCCTGAACATTAGCCGCTAAACTGGTTAAAAATGCGCTGCCAATTGCTGAAGCAATTTGAGTTTTGTTATGTTTTTTCATACTGTTAGCCTCATATCGTGTGTTTTATGTTTTTATTAATGCCAAGCCATTACTGAACTTATACCCGCATCTTATGTCCGGATTATGGCATATCAAAATAAATTCTTTGTGTTAAATTCGCAAAGATCCGTCATACAGCAACTCATACAGCGCGGCTTGCGAGCAATACAGGTGTAACGACCGTGCAAAATCAGTAAATGATGTGCATCTTTTTTAAATTTTGCAGGCACCGTCTTATTCAATTTTTGTTCCACTTCCAGCACATTTTTACCCAGTGCCAAACCGGTCCGGTTAGCCAAACGAAAAATATGGGTGTCGACTGCAATAGTAGGTAACCCAAATGCGGTATTCAAAATGACATTTGCCGTTTTGCGACCCACACCGGCTAAAGCTTCCAAAGCCTCGCGGCTCGCTGGCACCTGGCCTTGGTGCTTATCCATCAGGCTTTGGCACAGCTTGATAATATTGGCAGCCTTACTATTAAACAAACCAATCGTCTTAATATAGTGCTTTAGGCCTTCTTCACCGAGTGCCAAAATGGCTGCTGGTGTATTCGCCACCGGAAATAATTGTGCAGTGGCTTTGTTGACACCTTTGTCTGTGGCTTGGGCAGAGAGTACCACGGCAATTAAGAGTTCAAAGGCACTAGAATAGTTTAGCTCCGTGGTCGGCTCTGGGATTGCTGCCGCCAAACGCTCAAATATTTGTTCGCGTTTCTGTTTATTCACAAAACTCAGATTGATGTAACTAGGAAGCGAAATATTGTGATTGTCGGACACGATCGTGCGGGATTCTCGGAGAGCGAGATTGTGAAGTTAGCCCGCGACCTCGGTGCACCGCTGATTGCGGAAGATCCATTACGTTTCGAGGATGCCATAGCGCATTCACCAATCGTTTTATCGGACGAGAGAGTAAGAAATGAGCTCAAGCCTGAGCTGGCAATAGTCATCGGGCGAACCACACTCTCTCGCTCCATTATTTCCTATCTTCAAATAGCCGCAAAAACTCTTGTAATTGATCCAAGGGTGAAAGCAATAGATACCGCAAGAACGGCAGATGAAATTCTCGAAGTGATTCCAAGCATCAAGAACAAGATTGACGCTGACCAAGATTGGTTTGATAGGTGGCACAAGTATGAA
>RFQK01000028.1 GCA_009925045.1 Methylococcaceae bacterium | reverse complement strand
AATTCTGCTTTTACAGTTGCAGCAAGCGAGGCTGCAATCTCTTGTGCAAGGTTATCACTCGAGGCCTCTACCATCACGCGAATCAAAGGTTCCGTGCCAGAGGCCCGCAGCAAGACTCTGCCCTTTTCTGCCAGCTTTTTCTCAGCGTGTTTAACCGCTTTTTGAAGTTCTTCATGACCGTGTAGCTTGATTTTTTTCTCAGTACGGACATTAATCAGGACCTGCGGATATTTCTTCATGCCTGTTTTCAGTTCATGCAAACTTTTACCGGTACGGCGCATTTCAGCTAACACTTGTAAGGCCGACACAATGCCATCGCCCGTTGTAGTTTTGTTCAAACAAATAATATGGCCTGAACCTTCGCCACCCACCACTGCTTTTTGTTCACTCAACATTTCCATTACATAGCGATCACCAACATTCGCTCGCAACAAGTTAACACCCAAGGATTTTAAAGCATGCTCCATTCCAAGGTTAGTCATCAAAGTACCAATCACCGGACCGCGTAATTCGCCGGCTTCCAGCAAAGATTTAGCAATGATGAATATCAGTTCGTCACCATCAACGATTTCACCTTTATGATCGACCATGATGACGCGATCGCCATCACCATCAAGAGCAATGCCCAAATCGGCACGAAATTCCATAACCTTTGCCGCTAGTATTTCGGGTTTAGTGGCGCCGCATTCGTCATTAATGTTTAAACCATCGGGTTCAGCTGAGATGGCAACAACTTCCGCACCCACTTCGGCAAAAACATGCGGTGCAATATGATATGTCGCACCATTCGCACAATCGATGACCAATATCACACTATCTACGGCAGTTAATGTACGATACGTATCTTCAGCGAAATCTTTATGCCCTGGAGTATCAAGTATATTTACTTGTTTATCCTTATACTCGAAAGCCATCACAGAGGTAGCGACAGAAATCCCCCTTTGCTTTTCAATCTCCATAAAATCGGAGGCAGCGGTTTTCTTGATTTTGTTGCTTTTTACGGCACCCGCAGTTTGAATCTGTCCGCCAAACAGCAGAAATTTCTCGGTTAGGGTGGTTTTACCCGCATCGGGGTGTGCAATAATAGCAAAAGGATATTCACCGACTTTGCCACGAATGCCATCTGTACCAAAATATTTTTTTGCCATGTTGTCTTTCTCTTGCTTCAAAAAAAAGAGAGGCAAAAGCCTCTCTTTTAAACGGAGTTAACCTGACTTAACCCTGTTCAGTCGAACCGCTCACTGGGGGGTTACCCGCTGCGGCATTACTTCCCCAATGATCTACTTCTGCATCATTAGATGGAGGCGGAGTTTCATCCCAACCCTTAGGTTCACGTACAGGTTTTCTTTCCATTAAATCATCAATTTGATATTTATCGATGGTTTCATACTTCATCAAAGCATCTGACATGGCATGCAGAATATCGGTATTTTCTTTTAATATGGTTTCTGCACGCTCGTAGTTACGATCAATAATTGAACGAATTTCTTCATCAATGGTGTGAGAAGTCTCTTCAGCAACTGATTTATGTTGAGTCACTGAACGACCGAGGAAAACCTCGCCTTCTTCTTCACTGTATGCCAAAGGACCCAAACGTTGCGATAAGCCCCATTTGGTCACCATATTGCGTGCTAATTCAGTAGCACGCTCAATATCATTTGAAGCGCCCGTAGACACTTCCTCCCAACCGAAAATCAGTTCTTCTGCAATACGACCACCGTATAAACTGGAAATCATACTGTCCAGCTTACGTTTGCTGGCACTATATTGATCACGCTCAGGCAGGAACATGGTCACACCCAAAGCACGACCACGCGGCATGATACTTACTTTGTAAACGGGATCATGATCAGGTACCAAACGACCCACAATCGCATGACCTGCTTCGTGGTAGGCGGTCATGCGTTTTTCTTTTTCGTCCATAACCATGGAACGTCTTTCCGCACCCATGATCAATTTATCTTTGGCTTTTTCCAAATCGACCATGCTAACTAGGCGTTTATTCAGGCGCGCAGCGAACAAAGCCGCTTCATTAATCAGATTCGCCAGATCCGCCCCCGAAAAGCCAGGAGTACCTTGGGCAATATACTTAACTTTGACGTCGTCAGCTGCTGGTACTTTGCGCAAATGAACATTCAGAATTTGTTCGCGACCTTTCACGTCAGGCAAGCCGACCACAACCTGACGATCAAAACGACCAGGACGCAACAAAGCCTTATCTAAAACATCAGCACGGTTAGTCGCTGCAATCACGATTATGCCTTCGTGACCTTCAAAACCATCCATTTCAACCAACAACTGGTTTAGAGTTTGTTCACGCTCATCATTGCCGCCCCCTAAGCCAGCGCCACGTGAGCGGCCAACGGCATCAATCTCGTCTATAAAGATAATGCAAGGGGCATGTTTTTTGGCTTGGTCAAACATATCTCTGACGCGAGAGGCCCCAACGCCCACAAACATTTCGACAAAATCCGAACCTGAAATAGTGAAGAAAGGAACTCTAGCTTCACCAGCAATAGCCCGCGCCAACAGAGTTTTACCAGTACCTGGAGGACCCACCATCAAGGCGCCACGCGGCACTTTTCCACCCAGTTTCTGGTATTTGGCAGGATCTTTAAGGAAATCGACCATTTCCTCAACTTCTTCTTTGGCCTCGTCACAACCCGCAACATCAGCGAAGGTAACTTTGTTTTGATCTTGATCCAGCATTCGGGCTTTGCTTTTTCCAAACCCCATTGCGCCACCACGACCACCAACCCCGCCACCTTGCATTTGTCGCATGAAAAATATCCACACGGCAATCAGTAACAGAATAGGACCAAACGAGACAAAGATTTGCATCAGCATCGATGGTTCTTCAGGCGGTTGAACGCTAATTTCAACACCGTTAGCCAATAAATCATCGATTAAATGCGGATCATTCGGCATGTAAGTTTTAAACTTATCACCCGCCTGCATTTTGCCGCGAATAGTATTATCAGAAATGGCCACTTGCTGAACTTGCCCAGCTTTTACGGCATCGATAAGTTGCGAGTAAGACAAAGTTGAATCGCTTCGTGCCGAACGCGAACCAAAATTATTAAATACCGCCATTAAAACAACGGCAATAACAACCCACAACAGTAAATTTTTAATCGTATCGCTCAAGTTACGCACTCCAGCTGAACAGCTTGTAAATTAACACTCAGTGATTGTAACAGGAATCCGCTAGAAACCTGCGCAACCATTATTTAAACCCTTTGGCCAGGATATACACTTCGTTACTGCGTGGACGAGAAGCTTTAGGTTTACGTATCACGACAGTCGCAAACTGCGATCTTACCTGATTACAAAATGAATCAAAACCTTCACCTTGAAACATCTTTATCAGAAAGGTACCACCTTTGACCAAAATTGCTTGTGCCGCATCCAGCGCCAACTCCCCTAAATAAATTGATCGAGGTTGATCGACTTCCTTGTTACCACTCATATTGGGGGCCATATCCGATAACAACAAGTGTACAGGCTGATTATCTAGTACATCATATAATTGCTGCAGGACTTCTTCTTCCCGAAAATCCCCCTGAATAAACTCAACGCCCTCAATAGGCTCAATCTCTAATAAATCAAGGGCGACGACCTTGTCGTTTTTACCTAAAATTGTTCGTGCATATTCAGACCAACCACCGGGCGCAGCCCCTAAGTCGACCACGTTAATGCCTGGCTTAAGAATCCTATCCTTTTCCTGAATTTCCATTAACTTGAATACCGCTCGTGAGCGCAAACCCATAGCCTGAGCTTTTTTGACATACTCATCGTGAAAATGCTCTTGCATCCATTGCTGGCTACTTTTACTACGCGCCATCGTTATTCATGTAAAATTGTGCTGTTTAAAGATTAAGGAAATACTGTGAATCCCGTTCTCAAGAAGAAGCTAAAAGCCCAAGCTCACGCACTTAATCCGGTTGTTATGATCGGTCAAGCTGGGTTGACTGAAGAAGTTCTTAAAGAAATCAGCTCGGAAATCGCTCAATCAACTCAGGCTGAAAACATTCAGTCTATTGGTCAAATTGCCGTTTTTTACCGCAAGAATCTCAAGAAAGCCTGATAATCGGGGAGGTTAACACCTCCCGACATCATATATATTGTACCGAGAGAATTTCGTACTCAATCACTCCACCGGGCGCATTCACTGTAACCACATCACCCTCTTCTTTGCCTATTAAGGCACGGGCAATCGGTGAACCAATTGAAATACGGCCTTCTTTGATACTCGCTTCGTCTTCACCTACGATTTGATAAGTAACGACCTTGCCAGAATCCGTATCCTCAATTTCAACTGTCGCGCCAAACACCACTTTGCCATTCGCATCTGTTTTGGTCACATCGATGATATTGGCATTGGATAATTTGCCCTCAATTTCTGCGATGCGGCCTTCGGCAAAACTTTGCTGCTCACGTGCAGCATGATATTCGGCGTTTTCTTTTAAATCACCGTGTGCACGGGCAGTCGCAATCGCTTCAATAATACGCGCCTGTCACAGTCAAAGGTACTTTATTCATAACGAATTATTTCTGCTTAATTAAAGGTTTTATGCAAATCCTGTAAACAATTCACCGAACCGGCGTCTAATTCACCCAAGGCATAACAGGCTGCACGCGCACCTGCCATCGTGGTGTAGTAAGTGACTTTACGCTGTAAAGCCTCACGACGCATAGTAAAGGAATCAGCCACAGCTTTAGCGCCCTCGGTGGTATTAACGATCAACTGGATTTCACCATTTTTGATCATATCCACGGTATTAGGGCGACCTTCATTCACTTTTAAAATTTCCTGACAAGGAATTCCAGCTTCTTTCAGTACTTTGGCAGTACCGCGAGTCGCTACAATTTCATAGTTTTTTGCAATCAGCATGCGGGCTAATTCAGGCAGTTTAGGCTTATCGGCATCGCGAATACTAATCAACGCCTTACCGCTCTGACTGAGGTTAACACCTGTTGCACGCTGTGATTTAGCAAAGGCTTCACCAAAGGTTTTGCCTACCCCCATCACTTCACCGGTCGATTTCATTTCTGGTCCCAACAAAGGATCAACACCCGGGAATTTGATGAAGGGGAATACCGCTTCTTTTACCGAGTAATACTCAGGAATGCGTTCTTCAGTGATACCTTGTTGCTTTAAGGTATTACCCACCATACAACGTGCGGCAATCTTAGCTAAAGGATAACCAGTCGCTTTAGAAACAAACGGCGCGGTTCTGGATGCTCGTGGATTCACTTCCAAAACAAAGATTGTTTCGCCCTGAATCGCAAACTGGGTGTTCATCAGACCACGCACACCCAAGGCCTCGGCCATCTTAGCAACCTGAGCACGTAACTGGTCTTGCAAATGAACCGGTAAATCATACGGAGGAATCGAGCAGGCAGAGTCACCGGAATGAACACCCGCTTGTTCAATATGCTCCATTAAGCCGCCAATCAATACGGTTTCACCGTCATAAATAGCATCGACATCCATTTCTACAGCATCATCGAGGAAGCGATCCAATAACACTGGCGAATCATTGGAAACGCTGACCGCTTCCTTCATATAACGACGCAAACCCTCTTCGTTAAAGACGATTTCCATCGCTCGACCACCTAAGACATAAGACGGCCTGACCACCAGCGGATACCCCAGTTCTTTGGCGGAATTAACGGCCTGATCAACCGAACGCGCTGTCGCATTGGGGGGTTGCAAGAGATTGAGACGCTCTAATAATTGCTGGAAGCGTTCACGGTCTTCCGCCAAATCAATAGAATCCGGCGAGGTACCGATAATAGGTGCACCGGCAGCTTCTAAAGCACGCGCCAGTTTTAATGGCGTTTGACCACCATATTGAACAATCACCCCTTTAGGTTTTTCCAGATCAATAATTTCCAGCACATCTTCCAGTGTCAGAGGCTCAAAATACAAACGATCCGAGGTGTCAAAATCGGTAGAAACGGTTTCCGGGTTGCAATTGACCATGATGGTTTCATAACCATCTTCACGTAAAGCCAATGCCGCATGAACACAGCAGTAATCGAATTCTATTCCTTGACCAATACGGTTAGGTCCGCCACCTAAAATAATGATTTTTTCTTTATCACTAGGTCTGGATTCACACTCTTGTTCGTAGGTTGAATACAGGTAGGCGGTATCGGATGTAAATTCAGCCGCACAGGAGTCGATGCGTTTGTAGACCGGACGCACCCCTTGTTTATGACGGGTGTTACGAACTTCCGATTCCTTAGTCGCCAATAATTTTGCCAAACGACGATCCGAAAAACCTTTGCGTTTTAAACGCAACAACTCGCCACTATCGAGAGTGGCCAGCGTCTTGGTACTCAGAGTCTTTTCAGTCAGAATCAAATCTTCAACCTGGGCTAAAAACCAAGGCTCAATTTTTGAGGCCTGATGAATTTCGCTAAAGCTTAAACCGACACGGAACGCATCAGCCAGGTACCAAAGACGTTGTGGACCCGGATAACGCAGTTCACGCAAAATCGTATCCTGACAGGTCGCTTCCGTTAAATCTGCCAACTCATCCAGACCATCAACACCCACTTCCAGACCACGCAAGGCTTTTTGCAAAGACTCCTGGAAAGTACGGCCAATCGCCATAACTTCACCGACTGATTTCATTTGGGTCGTCAGTCGGTCATTGGCTTGCGGGAATTTTTCAAACGCAAAACGCGGCACCTTAGTCACCACGTAGTCAATAGTCGGTTCAAACGATGCCGGTGTGGCACCGCCAGTAATTTCATTGCTTAATTCATCCAGGGTATAACCCACCGCCAGTTTGGCAGCGACTTTGGCAATCGGAAAACCGGTTGCTTTAGAAGCCAAAGCTGAGGAGCGAGAAACACGCGGATTCATCTCAATGACGATTAAACGGCCATTTTCGGGATTAACCGCGAATTGCACGTTGGAACCACCGGTATCAACACCAATTTCACGCAAAACGGCCAGCGAGGCATTACGCATGATTTGATATTCTTTATCAGTCAGGGTTTGTGCCGGAGCCACAGTGATGGAGTCACCGGTATGCACGCCCATAGGATCAAAGTTTTCGATAGAACAGATAATGATGCAGTTATCTTGACGATCACGCACCACTTCCATTTCGAATTCTTTCCAACCTAGAATGGATTCTTCAATCAGCAATTCGTTAGTCGGTGACAAATCCAGACCACGCTCACAAATTTCGATGAATTCCTCGCGGTTGTAAGCAATACCACCGCCACTTCCGCCCATGGTAAAGGACGGACGAATAATCGTTGGATAACCGACGGCCTCTTGTGCAGCAAACGCTTCTTCCATCGTGTGCGCAACCCGCGATTTAGCCACTTCCAGACCAATTTTACGCATGGCTTGATTGAACAAATCACGATCTTCCGCCTTATTAATCGCATCTTTGCTGGCACCGATCATTTCGACGCCATATTTCTCAAGCACCCCATGCTGATCCAGAGCCAAGGCGCAGTTCAGCGCTGTCTGGCCGCCCATGGTTGGCAATACGGCATCGGGACGTTCTTTTTCGATAATTTTTTCAACGGTCTGCCAATCAATCGGTTCGATGTAAATCGCATCCGCCATGTCCGGATCGGTCATAATGGTCGCAGGATTGGAGTTCACCAGGATGACCCGATAACCTTCCTCACGCAGGGCCTTACAAGCCTGGGTACCCGAATAATCAAACTCGCAGGCCTGACCAATAACAATGGGTCCGGCGCCCAGTAATAAAATCGATTTTATGTCAGTTCTTTTTGGCATAGGACTCTTAGGAAAAACTAGGCTTAACGGGCTTGATTCATCAAGCTGATAAAATCATCAAACAAAGATTCGACGTCGTGAGGACCCGGGCTGGCTTCAGGATGTCCCTGAAAACTAAACGCCGGACAATCAGTGCGTTCGATACCTTGCAAGCTTCCATCGAACAAGGAATGAAAAGTCGCACGTAGATGAGCAGGCAAAGAAGCTTCACTCACCGCAAAACCGTGGTGGCTAAAGCCAGCAACTGATGACCTAAACAAATTCCAAATACAGGAATCTTGTGTTCGAGGATGGTTTTAATCGCTTCGATTGCATAGGTACAAGGCTCTGGGTCACCCGGACCATTGGATAAAAACACACCATCCGGATTTAATGCCAGCACCTCAGCCGCAGGCGTTTTGGCCGGCACCACAGTCACTTTACAACCGCGGTTCGCGAGCAAACGGAGAATATTGCGTTTAACCCCAAAGTCATACGCTACAACATGCTTAACTAAATGATCGGCCTCGCGATGACCTTCACCTAATTTCCAGACATTTTCTGTCCAAACATAAGTATTCTGCGTAGTCACTTCTTTAGCCAAATCCAGACCTTTTAAGCCTGGGAAGCTTTCAATAGCAGTGCGAGCAGCTTCAGCATCCACCGTCTCACCAGCCACAATACAACCGCGCTGTGCACCTTTATCTCGCAATAAACGGGTCAGTTGACGGGTATCAATGTCAGCAATAGCCACGACATTATGATCGCGAAGATATTCAGGCAGGGTTTTTTCCATGCGCCAGTTATTAGCCAGCAAAGGCAAATCACGAATCACCAAACCACTGGCATAAACACCAGGCGACTCATCGTCTTCGTCGGTAGTCCCCACGTTACCAATATGCGGATAGGTCAATGTGACGATTTGACGGGCGTAAGAAGGGTCACTCAAAATTTCCTGATACCCTGTAAGCGCGGTGTTAAATACCACTTCCCCTACTGAACAGCCATCAGCACCAATAGAGGTGCCGTGAAAAACTGTCCCATCTTCTAATACCAGTAATGCAGGTTTGTTCAAGATTGGCCACCTTAGATGTAGAAAACGGGATAAGCCCTACGACAAATCCCGTTCCAGATAGATAAAAACAGCGCAATTTTACGAAATTATCGGCTCCGGGTCATTAACAATTTTTGATTTCACGCAACTACAGACAGAACAACTACCGTTAAAACCCTAAGCCGTTTACTATTAGCAGCCTAAATATTGAGGATTCTAAATGCCTGTACCCCTTACTCCCTTATTGGCGGCTGATGCCATAATTGAACTTTTAGATTTACCCGGACGACCCATTGTACTAATAGAACGCGCCTTTCCACCCTATGGCTGGGCGATACCTGGCGGTTTTGTCGATGTCGGTGAAACCCTAGAAAATGCCGCTATTCGTGAAGCACTCGAAGAAACTGGCTTACAAATCACCCTGCAGGCCTTGCTGGGCATGTACTCCAACCCCAGCCGCGACCCGCGTAATCATACGGTCACCGCTGTTTATGTCGCTTCCGCCCATGGGATGCCCAGCGCCGCCGATGATGCCAAAAACTCTGGTTGGTTTACCTTTGAAGATTTACCCAAGCAACTGGCCTTCGATCACGCCATGGTGCTGGATGATTACTTTCGCTTCCGTAACAATGGCAGTGTTGCCCCATTACGTTAATTTGATTTGAGGATCACCATGACGATAAGTCCCAAGCAGTTTCCAGAATTGATCACCGCTATTATCAACACTATCAACGCCCATGAAGAAGAAGTTACTGAACTGGATCAAGCCATCGGTGATGGCGATCATGTCTTCAATTTACAACGTGGACTGACCGCTCTGGAGCAAGCCCAACAAGAAATCAGCGCCCTAGCCTGGCCAGCGGCCTGGCAAAAAATCGGCATGGTGTTAATGGCCAGTGTTGGGGGCGCATCCGGCTCTTTATATGCCACCTTGTTTATCAACCTAAGCAAAAACAGTGGTCAGGGCGAATTAAGCAGCGCCAGTTTTGCCCATGCTTTCAGTGCCGCCGTCGATGCGGTGAAACAACGCGGCAAAGCAGAAGCCGGCGAAAAGACTATGTTAGATGTTTTGATACCCGTCGCGGCGGCTTTAAAAACTGGAGTTGATGCCAGTTTGGATAGCGAACAATTACTCAAGTCAGTCACCACGGCGGCGACTGAAGGTGTTGAATCGACGCGTAACATGATCGCTACCAAAGGCCGAGCCTCGTTTTTAGGCGAGCGCAGCATCGGTCACATTGATGCCGGCGCCAAAACCGCTCAACTGATGATTGAGGCGATCGCCTCGCTTTAACACCCCCAGCGTAATGCGGCAGTATTGACTGGCGCATCCCAGTACTGGATGAGTTCATCGTCCAGTACGGTGACGGTCAGCGAACAGCCCGCCATATCCAGAGAAGTAGTGTAATTACCCACCAGACTCCGCACCACCTCAACACCGCGTTGCTGCAAATACTGCCAGGCCAATTCATAAATCAAATGTAATTCCACCAGCGGAGTCGCACCAAAACCGTTAACGTGCAACAGAACCCGCTGACTTGCTTGCAACTGTAATTCTTGCTGCAAATGCTCGGCTAATTGCGTGACAATTTCCGTTGCAGACTGCAGTTTTAAAGTAGCGCGACCATGTTCACCATGGATACCTACCCCCATTTCCATTTCATCTTCAGCCAGATTAAAAGTGGGATGTCCTAAAGCAGGTACGGTGCAACTGCTTAAGGCTACGCCCATAGACGCTGTTGCCGCCACCACCCGCTCACCCAAGGCTTTACAAGCAAGCAGACCAAGACCTTGTTCAGCAGCAGCACCGACTATCTTTTCCACCACTAAAGTACCCGCCACACCACGACGACCAATGCTGTGGTCTTTAGGCAAAGAGACATCATCATTCACCAAAACCGTTGCCACAGGCATACTGAGCATTTCCGCTGCCATTTCAAAATTCATGACATCACCGGCATAGTTTTTCACTACAAACAACACTCCAGCACCGCTATCCACCGCATCGGCCGCAGCCATCATCTGATCAGGTGTCGGTGAAGTAAAGATTTGACCGGGACACGCCGCATCCAGCATCCCCAAACCCACCAAACCACTGTGCAAAGGTTCATGTCCGGAACCACCACCAGAAATAATTGCCACTTTGCCGCTTTTGGGCTGAAGCCGTTTGATAAAGCAAGGCGCCGGATTCAGTTCAACGATATCCGCATGCGCCTTGGCAAAACCGCGAAGACTGGTGGCGAGCAGAGTGTCGACACTATCAATAAACTTTTTCATATTATGTTCTCCTTACAGATTCCAGTGCCGCATGCACAGCCAGAATATCATCATGCCGAAGCCAGTTTATCCCAGCTTAATTGACGATCAAGACCGCACACCACTAAATCTACTTCAGGCGCATACAATTCGGTCAGAATAAAGCCTTGTTGCTGCAAGGGCTCAATCAAACCGGAACTACCAATCACCATCACACGCGTTTGTTCGGGAACAAGCTGTTGGGAAAGATAAACAGCGGTCGCGGTACCAGAGGTCAGAATTTCGCGTTCAGCCACTGATACGCCAAAGCTGGCGAGTTTACTCACATATTCAGCTGGGGTGAGACTGGCGTTATTCGTCGCCAAAACAAAAGGCAGAGCCAGACGACGCAGCCCCGCAAAGAACACTTCTATCCCTTCCTGAGGCCGATCTCCATGCCATAACACCCCATCCATATCGATAATTAGGGCATCAATATCATTCAGCGACTGCATAATGTGACTCGTGTTTAATTATTATTTTTTAATTACAAAACAACAGCCTGGGGCTATTAGTAGCAAGAATTGCACACTCGCAAGCAACTGTCCAGTCAGCAACTTGCTTGACTAATGACCTCCAGCCCTGTTTAATACGCGGCTCTTGAAGCCCAGGTAGCTCAGTCGGTAGAGCAGAGGACTGAAAATCCTCGTGTCGACAGTTCGATTCTGTCCCTGGGCACCATG
>RFQK01000270.1 GCA_009925045.1 Methylococcaceae bacterium | reverse complement strand
CAGACCGAATTCAAATTTGGTGTCAGCGATAATAATGCCACGTTGTTTGGCATATTCTGCTGCCTGGGTGTAGAGCTGGATACTGACGTCACGCACTTGAGCTGCAATGTCTTCACCCATTAGTTTAACGGTTTCGGCATAGCTGATATTTTCATCATGCACGCCCACTTCGGCTTTGCTCGATGGGGTGTAGATGGCTGCGGGTAATTGTTGGGCTTGTTGCAGACCTTGAGGCAGTTCTATGCCACATATTTTGCCAGTCGCCTGATAATCCTTCCAGCCAGATCCAATCAGATAGCCGCGCACAATCGCTTCCACTGGGAGAGGCTTCAGTCGCTTAACAATAATGGCTCTGCCTTCAACTTGCGCTCGTAATTGCGCATCGGGAATGACATCAGATAAACTCAGATCGTCACTCAGGTGGTTGTCGATAATATGGCGCATTTTTTGAAACCAAAAGTTCGAGACTCGAGTCAGCACCTGACCTTTACCTGGGATAGGATCTGGCAAGATCACATCAAACGCTGACATCCGGTCACTGGTGACAATCAATAAGTGTTGGTCGTCAATTTCATACATATCGCGAACCTTGCCGCGCGCCAGTAATTTCAGATGGGGTAGCGAGGACTCATACAATGCGTGGGTTGTGTTCATAATCTAAGCGACAATCAATGATCAGGGCTTAATATTTTAACATTCGGGGGTGGATGCTGCTTGGCATTTAATCGGGGCCTTGGAAATTGCGCCTTAACTCGGCAGTCACCGAGTTAAGGCATTAAACGCTATTAGGATTTTGAGTGATTGAAATGTGGATCAAGCTTTTTTGGATTGATTAAAATCCATATTACTGGCGATGGTTGCGACTCCAAATAATACGGTGGAGCTTATAAAATCACCTGACATAAAACCAAAAACACCGGTCGTAAAAAAGAACCCGGTACAAATGTCACGATACAAATTGATGGGCTTGGTCATGGTTACTCCTAGACGAGAAACGTCACTTCGTAAAACACGACTTCACTATATACCTCTTTAATTAATTTACAATAACAATGGTATTGCATGGTTTGTTTCATTTTAAGAAACAAGCGGGTGGGGCTTAATTCAAATATGCCTGTAATTGCTGCAGATTGTGTTTGGGTAATTGAATGCGTACTTTAATTTGGTCGGCAAATTGTTGCGAAACGATGCTGCCTTCGAGTTTTTTAAGCTGATATTCCAAACCTTGTAATTGCGAGTAGGCTAATTCAAGATTGATTTCTGTCAATTCGATATAGTCAACGAGGTCTGCGGCTTCAATCACGTATTTAGCTGTGTTGCTATAGGCTCGAGTCAAACCACCTGCTCCTAGCTTAACACCACCAAAATATCGGATCACTGCCAGACATAGATTGATGAGTTGCTTGCCTTCCAGGTGTTGAAAAATCGGTTTTCCAGCTGTTCCGCTGGGTTCTCCGGCGTCATGAAAGCGACAAATCAGCCCGTCTGCTGACTGGATGCGATAGGCATAAACAATATGCGAAGCATTAGGGTGTTGTTGATGCAACTGTCTTAACCATAACAGCGCTTCCTGCTCATTTTGGCAGGGCATGATAAGGCCTATAAAACGCGATTTTTTAATCAGCTCTTCATAGCTATTGCCTTTAGCAACGATTTTCACTGACAACGGATTAGATTTTTAATTTAACAAAGCGGGCTTGATATTGTTCAAGGGTCAAAGCGCCACTGACGCCTTCGCGTTGGTGATTGGCGGAGAAAAAATAAGTGCGGGGAAGTTCGCTGTACCAGCCTGGATCGATTTCGTAGCGTAATTTTTGGCTGTTATCGTCGGCAAATACCCAGTTTTCCAGGTCACTTAGCTGATACTTGCTTAATAAAGTTTGGATTTCGCTGCTGGCGGACAGTTCATCGGTTGCAATCATCACGATGGTAAGTTCTGGGCGACTTTTGTGAATATGGTTGAGTAGTTCCATGTCCTTAATACATGTCGGACAATCCAGAGACCATAAAATCAGCATAAAAGCTTGTTTGTCGTGCGCCTGCAGTATTTGCTGATAACTACCACTGCCAAAGGGTTTGATGGCTGCGGTATCGGCGAAAGTCATGCTACTTACCAGTAGTAGACTGCTTAGAAAAATCCGTAAAGTGTGCATAAACAAACCTAATATCAAAGCAATGAGTGAATGGTCGGATGGTGAATGAATAATTCCCGACGAAAATTTTCAATCGCATTATCGTCTTGTCGTTGCTCGGCTGTCAGCTTGACAGCAACATCGGCTATGGCTTGCATAGGTGAGGCAGACAAGAAAATCAACCGGTCAGCCAGGGTAATGGCTTCCC
>RFQK01000269.1 GCA_009925045.1 Methylococcaceae bacterium | reverse complement strand
GAACTATCTGGGATTAACCCAACTTGAGCAACAACGTTTGGGAGCGAAAGAATAGTAATAAGCTCCATAGTTCTTGCGTCGTAGAACAAAAGTCTGGAAATTTCGTGTTGCCAATTCGCATTAGCGGTCTCCGTTGCACACGTGACTACAAACTCGGAATTCTGAAAAATAATACGCTCAGGCCTGCCTTGCTCCAATGATAGGACGCCCTTTAAATCAGTGCCCAAAAACTCATATGCCCACGGGGTCAGACTCGACGGGCCGAAACCAAAGACTGAATTGATATCAAATCCAAAGATTGCAATCGATGGATTTTTTTTATTTTTTTCGGATAAATCAATTGCCTTTAAAAGGGTTTCATTTATATCGCTAATGTTTTTTTTAATCCGGTCCTCTCGTTCATTTTTTAATTTATTCAATTTAATGATACCTTCTTTTCTATTCGCCGTACGAGATGAGTGTGATTTTTCCAAAAACGAACTTATCCAAAACCATCCACCCCCGTTGAGATAGCAATCTTTCAAAAATTTTTTTATATTAAATATTCTTCCACCCTCTTCGGTTCGGTCGTAATTTAAGCAAACATTCAATTCCAATATTCTGCTAATTTTCGATTGCACGCTGCTGAATATGGAATCAGACACACGATAATCTATGATTTTTTTTAAAACTAAATCCTGAGCATTATTACGGTTTCGCTTATCCATTTTAAGTTCAAAATAAAGCGCCTCTATGAAAAATAATGTTTTCAACAGCCGCATTTCATCTGCGTGCGAATCCTGTTGGTAGAGGCTAAGGGCTTTTTCGAGGTGCTGTTTGGCATTCACATCGTCACCGCCCGATAGGAAAGCAATGACGCCGTGACAATAGCTCGCATCTGCTTGGGCTTTAGGTCCTGCTGAGGCAGCCCCCGACCTAAAAAACTCTGACACTAAACGTTTTGCTTCAGTATATTTTTCCTGATCTATAAGCGACTCGAATCGGGATAGAAACGTATCCCCCTCTCGTGCATTCTCAGGCTCTGAACTCCAGCTTCCCAGTGTTTCTGGTTGAATTATCTTCGGCAGAGTAACCTCTTGAGACCCCGGATTTTTTTTGTCCGCCGAAACTCTCCCGCTCCCTGCAGGCTTTGTCTCCAATTCCCCCTGTCGTCTTTCCGTTTCGGCAACGGCCAGAGAAACAAGGGTCTGACGCGGGCTGTCATGCAGCAATGTGTCTCTCCTGCGTATCCAATCCCTTTGCTCCTGCCGCAGCTTTTGCTGGCCCTCCGCATCTAGTCCCCGCATCAGCTTGGTGTAGGCTGCAGCCATCTTGCCGTCGGCCTCCTTATACGCTTTGTCCTTGAGCAGCTCGTTGTACAAAGCGTCGGCCTCCTTTGATGAGGGAGATGCCGCAATGCAGGGGACCTCGGCGAGGAAAACACAACAAAGGACAGCTAGGACTGTAAAAATTAGCCTGCGCATTTTAATTTTTTATTTATTGCTGTAAGTTAACTGGGGAATTTGAACGATTTATTAAATCATTCGGAAGTTTTTAAGCGCTTCTTTAATGGGGGGGTGCTTGTCTTCCGGACAGGGTTTTAATCGTTGCCCGGTCCTTTCATGAGCCCGCCGGACCGGCAGTCCAACAGTTTCCTTAACGTGCGCGATCCAGCAGTCTTGCGGGACAAAACCATACTTATCCCGCACCCACTCTCGGATTTCTCTGTAGGTAGCCATATTGAAAGTGAGTTCAGATCTCTACTTCCCAAACAGCTTCTGGAACAGTCCCTTCTCCTGCACGGGTTCAGCAGCTTTTTCCTTCGCCGGTGTCCCAGATGCAGCCGCCTTCGCCGTAAACTGCAAGTAACTGTCCGTTGTTCTGTCTAGTTCCAACGCACTTCCGGCCAGCCTCTGAATCTCGGCACCCAAGTCTGCCGCTGACAGGCGAGTCTCCACGTCGATGTGCGAGATGGCTTTTGCGTCAAATTCACGCTCCCACACGGCGCTCACCTTGTCGGTGGACCTCAGCCCAGCTTGAACCCTCTGGAAGTCACTCGACGAGATCTTTTCAAACTCCACCTGTTTGATTGCCCCGCAGTCCACCTCGACCATCCAACGGGCAAACAGTTTGCTAAACAAAACCATGCCGCCCTGTGTGCCCTTGCCGCCATCGAGCGACTTGTACAACACCTCCCTTGCAGCCATTTCCTTGGTCTGCAGGCCGCTCCGATACTTGTCGGATGCCGGGACAACCACCGAGGCCACCACTTCGCCACTATCGGGCCGAATCGCTCGCAATTCAGCTCCCAGCTCAAAACAGTGTTCTGGCAACGCCCCAAAAAGTGACTCTGTCCCTGCG
>RFQK01000268.1 GCA_009925045.1 Methylococcaceae bacterium | reverse complement strand
TTTGATCGGGGCGGGCAAGCCCAAATCCGGCCATTGCTGTTTTTTATACCAAACCCTGTGTCCTAGTTCCATCACATTGTTTTTAGGGTTTTGCACTCTCACCAGCACAGTGGTGTAATCGAGATGAAAATGTGAAAACGTGTGCCTTTGCAAGCCCAATGTCTTCTGCACTGACCAGTTTGCATAATTTAGCTGCAAATCAGTCTGCAATGCCTGCATATCCGCATATTCAGGCAGACTCCATAAACCACCCCAGATACCGGATGGCGGCCGACGCATGAACAAAATCTCCTGTTGCGCATTAATGCTCAACAAAAATAATAGGTGTTTGACCGGCAGGTTTTTTTTGGGTCGCGATTGTGGAAATTGGCTAACCCGATTCTGCTGATACGCCTGACAATGCTCCACCAAAGGGCATTCGTGACAGCGAGGACGACTGCGGGTACAGAGTGTTGCCCCAAGGTCCATCATAGCCTGCGTATAGTCTGCGGTTCGATCAGAGGGCGTGAACTGTTCGCTGATTTGCCAAAGCTGTCTGGCTACTTTGGGATCGCCTGGCCAACCCTCGACAGCAGCAAATCGCGATAACACCCGTTTAACATTACCATCCAAAATGGCCTGACTTTGCCCGCAGGCAATACTCAGAATCGCGCCAGCAGTAGAACGGCCTATCCCTGGCAAAGCCTCTAAAGCAGCGGAAGTTTGGGGAAACGCCCCGCCTTGTTGCATGATCAGACGTGCGGTCTGATGTAAATTTCGTGCTCTGGCGTAATATCCTAAACCCGCCCAATACTGAAGCACTTCATCTTGCTCCGCCTGAGCCAAATCATCCAGATTTGGAAAGCGCTCCATAAAGCGCTTGTAATAAGCAATCACACTGCTAACCTGAGTCTGTTGCAGCATGATCTCGGACACCCAAACCCGGTAGGGATTAATCGCCTGCTGCCAAGGCAAATCCTTACGACCATACTGATCAAACCAGTCGAGTACGCGTTTTTGGAATGAATCACTGGATATAGACATTTCAATCGGCAATGACACTTAAAATGCCGTTGTAACATGGCTCTCAAGGATTGAGTAGCAAAAAATGACTCTAAAGCAGCCGGAACATCATGGGCCATAAACTGAATTCTTTTTGCGTAGGCAAAATTTTTAATTCGCCAGCCGCAAACGGATACTTCTATGGTGTTTTATAATCCATATCTCAACTGCTTTAATAACTAATTGTATTATCAAATAAAAAAGTATTTTCCATCCATAATACTTAACCTAAAAGCCAAACAAAGTGATTGCTCAACAGCACACAGGATAGAATCGACACAGCGAGTCAGAATGAACCACTTGAAAATTAAACGCCTGACGTTGTTTGCTCACTCTAATCATGGACATACACAATGAAGACTACTCAATATTTCGTTATCCTTTCCAGTGTATGCAGTTTTTATAGCCATGCAGCGACACCATCACCCAATGATCAGAGTCTTTATTACACCCCGGCCAATTACGCAAAAATTTTAGAATCTACTTACACGCCCAAATTTTCCATCAGTAACCAAGGAATCGCTAAAAACCGGGGGCGATACTTAATCTCCAATTCACCCAAAATCAGCAATACTGCCAATTACTTATCAATTGTCACCGACCCCAATACAACCGAAGCTTATGCCGTTCAGTCAGCTACACTTCCGGCTAAGTCGACCTACGGCACTTACTTTTCCAAACTCATCCAGGTGGTCGCTAATAGCTCTGATAAATCGGGTTTTTACCGATTAGATGCCCATCTCCATCCGAACTATTCGATAGACGCGATTGAAAGCGATGGGTTTTCCCTGAAATTTCGTAATAATTTTGGCAAGACCACCAGCAGTTATGGCTATATTGTGTTTTCTTATGATGCTAATACAAAATATTTGCGTGCAGAAAAACGCTATGCGCATCATTTAGAGCAGCAAATGACCACTGATGCTCGGGGGAAATCTACGGTCAGTTATAGTCCCAGCTTTACAGAAGACCCCGCTTTTTCAGTTAAGGGAGCGGGTTACTACGTTAGTGTTGTGAATGGAAAATTTAAATTAGTCCCCAAAATCAGCTCAGCTACAAAGCTATATTTTTACAATCCGACTGATAATTACGATATTCCAAGCCGCTTTAATCCAAGCAATGTGGCTTATCTTGCCAATCCTGCTGCCCCGTATCCCTCTAAAGTAACTCCGGACGCAGTCGAGTCCGGCAATAATGCGTTTTACACGAAGATAAACGCCTCCTACCGCCCACAAGTTGCAACTGCGGGTAATGACGCCAAAACCAAACTTGCAGCCGATCAATTTTTAGCCAGTATTTCGGTCAGTCTTGCTG
>RFQK01000267.1 GCA_009925045.1 Methylococcaceae bacterium | reverse complement strand
GCGAAGGTTTCTTTACCCACACCAGGATCACCGACAAACAGGACACGCGCGTCGTGTTGAGCCAGTCGCTTTAAATTATCTTTGGTGCGTTCGATGACCGCGCTTTTGCCAATAGGTTCGACACCAATCATCAGTTGTTGCTTGAGCCCGGCATTTTCACGCTGCAATGAGCTTGCTTCCAAGGCACGTTCAACGATCAATAATAATTTGGCCAGCGACAAAGGCTTTTCTAAAAAGTCGTATGCGCCCAGGCGAGTAGCTTCTACAGCCGATTCTACCGAGGCATGGCCCGACATCATGATGACTGGACCTAAGGGGGAATCATCGGCGACCCATTCTCGTAACAAGGTAATCCCGTCACAGTCTGGCATCCAGATGTCGAGCAGGATCAGATTAGGTGGGCGCTGGTTGCGCAGTTTTCTGGCTTCGGCGGCATTTTCTGCCATGGCGACTTCATAACCCTCGTCCTCAAGGATTTCAGACACCAATTGACGGATATCGTGTTCGTCATCGACAACCAAAATGTAAGGCGCTTGTTTATTCATTGTTGATTCCCTAGTGAAAAGCCGGCAGCTGTATCACAAATCCGGCACCGGCATTATATGCTGTATCAACCCAGATCACGCCAGCATGTTCTTCGATAATTTTCTTAACAATGGCCAAACCCAAGCCTGTGCCTTTGGCCTTGCTGGTGACATAGGGTTCAAAAACAGTCTCAATCTGTTCGGTGTTTAGGCCTGATCCATTGTCATAAATGCCCAATTCAACATATTCAGTATTGTTGCGATTGACGTTACTGATTTTAATATCGATTTTGCATTGTTCAGTTGAAGCCTCGAGAGCATTCTTGATCAGATTGTGCAAAACCTGACGAATACTGACTTGATCGACCTCTACATAGGTGTTGCCTTCAGGAAAATGGCACTCAAAAATCACGCCAGATTGCAGGTATAAGGCTAAAACCTCTTGAATTAAATCGTGTAAATTGAGGCGCTCCACTTGTTTTTTGGATGGACGAGCATACTCTGAAAAATCATCGACCATCCGTTTCATCGCTTCAACTTGTTGCACAATGGTTCGCGTGCCTCGTTGCAGAAATTCGGCCGAGCTTTCCGGTAATTCTTTGGCTAATTTATGCTGTAAACGTTCGGCTGATAGCTGAATTGGGGTCAGAGGATTCTTGATCCATTTGGACCTAAAAACACAATGCGCTGTTCCCAAATGTCATCGGCTTGTTCTAACAACCGTTGTATGGCCACTAAGATTTCGGCCAGTTCGTCATGTTTGCTGGCCAAGTTCATGAGATTTTGTCCCACAAAATGACTGACCGGAATGTGCAGGATGCGATAAGCGGCTTGATTGGCAGTGCGAATGTCAAAGTTAGCATCAAAACTGATAACGCCAGCCGTTAAGTTGGCCAGGATAGTTTCTAAGTAAGATCTTTGGTTTTCGGCTTCCAGACCGGCAATCCGTGTTTCATCTCGGGAGCGAGCAATTCGGCGGGTCATTTGATTGAACGATTCAACCAGAAACCCTAGGTCATCTTGATTGGTAACAGGCAATTGTTGCTGATAATCGCCTTCCGCAACTGCCTGGGTACCTTTTACCAGTTCTTTAACCGGTGCCACGATATTGCGAATACTGACGAAAGCGACCCAGATAGCCGCCAATAAGCTCAATAATAAGACCAAGAGCAGAATCAGGGAAAAGCTGGTTTTCAGTGAGTCTCTGAGGAAAGTCATTTCCTGAAAACGAATAAAGGCGAACTCTATGGAGTCAGAAAGATCGGAAATACGGGTCGGGACTCGATATAAGACTTGCAAATAAACATGCTGTTGATTGGGAATAGGCTCAATGATGCGGGCCACCATTGCATCGTTTTCCAGAGGCTCATAGGCGAAATAAGCGTGGTTTTGACGCAGTTGTAACCAGATCTGTTCATCCGGTAAATGCGGCAAAATATCGCTGGGGTCAGTGCTTGTGGAGGCGAGGATATGACCTTGATTAGAAAATACTGCAATCTCCAGCGCTTCAGATTCGCTGGCCAGACTACCAAGTTCCAGCGCTATTGCACTATCAGCCTGGTTTTGAAGTTTGGCAGACATTTGACGCGTCTGTTTGATATGCCAGTTCATCCGCTGGCCTAACGATGACTGGCTGAGTTCTAAGGCGTCATCCATGGCGCGGTCAATTTCAACGTTAAACCAACTATCAATCCCTTGGTGAAGAAATTGCACTGAAAAATAAAACACGATCGCGGCCGGCGCCAGAGCTAACAACACAAATAATGAAATCATCCGTGTCGTCAGTCTTGATCCCGCTTCTTTTTTGCGTAGTTCACGCATCAAAGAATAGGCATTAAAAATGAC
>RFQK01000266.1 GCA_009925045.1 Methylococcaceae bacterium | reverse complement strand
TGACTTTGTGAGTAAAACCGGTAACGGTGGCTGGCATAGTGAGATGGCCTACAAAACCGGTCCTGATGGCGAGGACCAATGTGCCGCTTGTCACGGTGCTGACCACAAAGGGACACGTTTATCCAAATCTTTAACAGCACGCACCTTCGTGTCGGATAAAGGTAAAACGATAAAAGTGGAAGCGGGTCAAATAATTGGTTGTGACCTCTGTCACGCTATGAATGTGAGCTTTAAACGTTCGCCTGATCCGAAAAAAGCCGATGGTGGCTGGCCAAAAGCCAAGGAGCATGCTGCACCTGCTCCGCAAGCCATTAAGGGCAGTACCTCCTCGGGTAGTTCAAGTGGTGGTATGAGTATGGGTGGTATGGGGCATTAGTCCAATCATTCCATAAGCTTAGAAAGGGACACTTTTAGTGTCCCTTTCTTTATGGCTTACTGGTTCATAAAGTGTTAATGCACTGTTGGCTCTGAATTTAAGATGTAAGACTAGGTTTTATTTATGTTAACTAAACGCATTTCCAAGCACTATGGTTTGGTATTTGTAATCTGGATGTTGACTTCTATGTCGCCCAGTTTCGCGGCTAATCAAAAGCCGATAGCGAAAGCCGGTGATGATCAGGTGGTAGAGCCCAACACCACCGTGTTTTTAAATGGTGCCGAAAGTGCTGATAAGGATGGCACAATTAAAACGTTTAAATGGACTCAGACTAAGGGTAGTCAGGTTTATTTACTCAATGCCGATACCGCTTCGGCCAGTTTTAAAAGTCCGTTACTCTCCAGTAAACCCCTCAATAATCAGCTAAGTTTCAAGTTAACTGTTACGGATAATAGTAAAAAAACGGCGAGCGATACGGTGGATATTAAGCTGGTGCAATGTTCTGCTCAGCAAGTTTTGGTAAATGGCGTATGCAAGGATAATGTGGCATTAACTTGTCTGCCCCCTAAAATTGTTCAAAAAGGTCTTTGTGTTGATCAGACGGTAAAGACTTGTCAGTTACCCTTAGAGTTAATCGCTGGCGAGTGCCGATTGCCTAGCCAGAAATGTACGGCGCCAGAAGTCTCCAGAAACGGTGTTTGTACGGTTTTAAAAATACCCACACAATTGAACGATACCGGCATTACCAGTTGTTCCGACACCATTCATAATGGCATACCCTGCCCAGTTGCCAATGTGCTCGGTCAAGATGCTGAATTTGGTCGCGATCTATTGGAAAATGATCATAAAGATGGTCATGCAGGTTTTAAGTTTACCAAGTTGGATGCCCAAGGACAGCCTCTATTGGCCAGTGCTAGCAGTTGGTCTTGTGTTAAAGATAATGTGACCGGTCTGATTTGGGAGAATAAATCCGACAAAAGTGATATTCACAATAAGGATTTACTGTTTACGAATTACACCGCCAGTTTTAATCCTAAACAACAGTATCAACTTGAAACTGATGCTTCAGGTCTGGTTAATAAAGTCAATCAGGAAAAATTGTGTGGATTCAATCATTGGCGATTACCTTCCGATTCCGAATTACATGGCATTGTTGATTACAGTATTCTTTATCCGGGGCCATCGATCGATGTGAATTATTTCACTGCACGTAATCTGCCTTATTGGACTGCAACAGCCCATGCGAGTAAAAAGGAATATGGCTGGGTTGTGTACTTTGATGACGGCAGGATTTGGGATGATAACCGTTCCCAATCATTTCCAGTGCGTTTAGTCCACTCTTCCAATTAGTCAGTAAAAGCCAATATGAAAATGATGCAATTCTTGTGTCCCAAAATTTTGATCAGAGTCATGCTAGCGGCTTGTCTGGGAATGGCTCAAATGCTGCAAGCTGCACCTTTTACCGTGTCAACTGACGGCCAGGAAGTGACAGACGAAGCGACCGGACTGATCTGGAAGCGTTGTCCTTATGGGACGGTATTCAAACTGGATGCCTGTGTCGGGGTGCCGCAGTATGTGATGTGGTATGAAGCTCTGGCAGAAGCTGAAACCTATAGTCGTGCCCAGAAACAGTTATGGCGAGTACCAAATGTAAAAGAATTGGCGACACTCTTAGACCGTTCTTTGATTGATCGGGCTATTGATGCGAACTATTTTCCTACAACACCCAGTGCGCCTTTTTGGAGTTCGACGCCTTATACTACCGATGCCTTTTTTGGCTGGGTCGTACATTTTTTTGATGGATCGGTGTATTACACCTATCTCGAAGACTTGAGTGCACTCAGGTTGGTGAGGGATCGTTGATAATCCTGTTGGCGGTTAGCGCAATTGATTGGTTTCAAAAAACGATCATTCAAGAAAAGACCAAGGGTTTTTAGGCACTGGTTTTTGTTTCCTCGGTGCGAGTCGTTGTGCATGTCGAGGCCTCATTAGAAG
>RFQK01000265.1 GCA_009925045.1 Methylococcaceae bacterium | reverse complement strand
TTGCAATTGATAGAGCTATTGCGCTTCAAGATGAAAATATTACTCTGGATCGATTGAAGTGGATTGTGTTTATGGTCTTACTGAGTCAACCCGGTGAAACGGCCGCATTTTCCAGAATGGAAGATATTGTGTACGACTTAATTCCTACTTCTTTACATTGATTAGTATCCGAATAGCATGAGCAAAAGTTTAGTCATTGTAGAGTCGCCGGCAAAGTGCAAGACCATAGAAAAATATTTGGGTAAGGATTTTACGGTTCTTGCCTCCTATGGCCATGTGCGTGATTTGATTCCCAAAGAAGGTGCGGTAGATCCCACACATGATTTTGCGATGAAATATCAGGTGATTGATCGTAATCAACGCCATTTGCAAGAAATTGCTAAGTCGGTTAAATCAGCCAATACCTTATATCTGGCGACTGACCCTGATCGCGAAGGTGAGGCTATTTCCTGGCATGTTTTTGAATATCTGAAAGAAAAGAAGTTGCTCAAAGACAAAGATGTCAAGCGAGTGGTTTTTCATGAAATTACCAAAAAAGCCGTTACCGAGGCGATTGCACATCCCACCGAATTATCCTTAAACCTGATCAATGCGCAGCAGGCTAGACGTGCGCTTGATTACTTGGTTGGTTTTAATCTTTCCCCCTTGTTGTGGAAAAAAATTCGCCGTGGTTTGTCTGCGGGTAGGGTGCAGAGTCCGGCTCTGAGGATGATTGTTGAACGTGAGCTTGAAATTGAAGCTTTTAAAACGCGTGAATATTGGAGTCATACTGCTGAGGCAAGCTCGCAGTCTCAGGGGTTTAAAGCTAAATTGACCCACTATCAGGGGGAAAAGCTCAATCAATTCAGTTTTGAAAATGCCGAACAGGCTGAGCAAGTTAAACAAAACCTACTGGAAGCGGCTGATGGGACCCTGGTGGTAGCCAAAATTGAGAAAAAGCAACGCAGTCGAAATCCGGCCCCTCCTTTTATTACCTCAACCCTCCAGCAAGAAGCGGCGCGTAAATTAGGTTTTACTACCCGCAGAACCATGATGGTGGCGCAGCAGCTTTATGAAGGTATTGATCTGGGTGGCGAGACCGCAGGTTTGATCAGTTATATGCGTACCGACTCGGTCAATCTGGCCGATGAAGCCTTAGTCGAAATTCGTGCACTGATTGCTGAAAAATATGGTGCGGATAACGTGCCTAAAGAACCAAGACGGTTTAAAACCAAATCTAAAAATGCCCAAGAGGCGCATGAGGCTATTCGTCCGACTTCAGCGCAACGCTTGCCTGAGCAGGTAAAAGCATTTTTGAGTATCGAGCAATTCAAGTTGTATGACTTGATTTGGAAACGCACCATTGCCTGTCAAATGATGCACGCAACCTTGAATCAGGTCGCTGTGGATTTACATTGTGGCAGTGATCAGAATGTGTTTAGAGCCACCGGTTCGACGGTGATGCATCCGGGTTTCATGTCTGTCTATCTCGAAGGTGAGGACGACACGCAAGAGGCCGGTGATGATCAGGACAGATTGCTACCTCCGATGGAAGAGGGGCGCCCCGTGCAATTGCTGGCGATCAATGCGACCCAACACTTTACTGAGCCGCCACCGCGTTATAGTGAGGCGAGTCTTGTAAAAGCCTTAGAAGAGTTTGGTATTGGTCGGCCTTCCACCTATGCAACGATTATTTCGACGCTGCAGAATCGTGAATATGTGACTTTGGAGACTAAGCGTTTTTATCCTACCGATGTGGGTAGGATTGTGAATAAATTTTTGACCGAACATTTCACCAAATATGTCGACTACAGCTTTACGGCTAATCTGGAAGATGAGTTAGATGCGGTTTCTCGCGGTGAAAAAGAATGGGTCCCATTGATGAATGCCTTTTGGCAACCATTCCATGAGTTGATTGCCGACAAAGATACCAGTGTGCAGCGTAAAGATGTGACCCAAGAAACCTTGGACGAATCCTGTCCTGAGTGTCAAAGTCCATTATCGATTCGTTTGGGTCGTAACGGCCGATTCATTGGTTGTACCAATTATCCTGCCTGTTCTTATACCCGTAATTTGTCGGATGATAATGAAAGCGGTTCATCCGAGCCTGAAGTGGTTGAAGGTCGAAATTGTCCTAAATGTCAGTCGTCATTGGTTATCAAAACCGGCCGATATGGTAAGTTTTTAGGTTGCAGTGCTTATCCCAATTGTAAACACATAGAACCTTTGGAAAAACCGGCTGGTACAGGTGTCAAATGTCCACAGTGTCAAAGTGGCGACATCCTGAAGCGAAAATCCCGCAATGGTAAGATCTTCTATTCCTGCTCGGAATATCCCAAGTGCAGCTATGCGCTATGGGATGCACCGGTTAATGAAGCTTGTCCACAATGTCAGTGGCCTATC
>RFQK01000264.1 GCA_009925045.1 Methylococcaceae bacterium | reverse complement strand
AGCTCTTACCATTCCAGTCGCTATAACGTACAAACCAAACGCTTGACCGCTGAAATGTTTGCTGATGTCTTCCGACGGATACAGGATTTACTGAATCGGACATGAGTGACGAAAAAAACCCGGCCACTGGTTTTGACAGCAAGGCGTTCCTCACACATCTGACCCAACGTCCAGGCGTCTACCGGATGCTGAATGACAAGGGCGATATTATCTACATTGGCAAGGCCAAAAACCTTAAAAACCGAGTCTCCAGCTATTTCCGCAATAATAATGCTTCGCCCAAGCAACAAGCCATGGTGGCTAAAATTGCCGGTATTGAAATCACCATCACCCATACCGAAAGTGAAGCCTTACTGCTGGAAAGTCAGCTGATCAAACGCCATAAACCCCGTTATAACATTAGCTTACGTGACGATAAAAGTTATCCTTATGTCTTTATTTCCAGCTACCACCCATTTCCGCAATTAAGTTTTCATCGGGGAGCGAAAAAGCGCCGTGGCCAGTATTTTGGTCCTTATCCAAGTGCCAGTGCGGTTAAAGAAACCTTAAAACTATTACAAAAGATTTTTCCGGTACGACAGTGTGAAGACAGTTATTTTAATGTCCGCTCTCGGCCCTGCTTGCAGTATCAGATCGAACGTTGTACTGGGCCTTGCGTCGGCTTAATCAGTCCGGAAGCTTATAAAACCGATGTAGAAAACACTATTTTGTTTTTGGAAGGTCAAGGTGGTTTGCTGATCGATCGTCTGGTCGAGAAAATGGAGGCCGCCGCCGAGGAATTGGCTTTTGAAACAGCCGCAATCTACCGTGACCAGATTCAGCGTTTACGTGCGGTTCTGGAAAAACAATGTATCGCGGGAGAACGTGGCGATGTCGATATTATTGCCTGTGCCAGCAAAGCCAATGCTGCCTGCATTCAGATTTTCTTTATTCGTAATGGCCAGAATCTGGGTAATCGACAGTTTTATCCACAGATGGGTGACGACCATGATCCTGCTGTCATCTTGCAGGCCTTCATAGGTCAGTATTATTTAGATAAAACCATACCCGCCGAATTTATTATTAGTCATACGCTGCCTGATCAAACTTTGCTCAGTCAAGTATTGAGCGAACAAGCTAAACGTCAGATTAGCCTGAGTAGCAAGGTACGCGGCGAACGGCAAAAATGGTTGGAAATGGCTATTACCAATGCTCAAAACAGCCTCAACAGCAAACTGGCTGAAAAACAGCACATGCGCGATCGTTTCCTCAGTCTGCAGCAAGAACTTGGCTGTCCTGAGCTTCCCAAACGCCTGGAATGCTTTGACATCAGTCACACCCAAGGAGCCCAGACCGTAGCGTCGTGTGTGGTTTTCGATCATGAAGGACCTGTGAAATCAGATTATCGCCGCTTTAATATTGAAGGCATTACTGCAGGTGATGATTATGCCGCCATGCACCAAGCGGTGCTCAGACGTTTTCGCCGCTTACAACAAGGCGAATATCCTATGCCTGATATCCTGTTGATTGATGGAGGAAAAGGCCAAGTCGCCGAAGCCCAAAAGGCTTTAGCGGAATTAGAGATAAACAATGTTATGATAGTTGGCGTTGCAAAAGGACCGGACCGCAAGGCAGGCATGGAAAAAATCATACTGCCGAATCGTGAATTGCCTGTAGATGTTAAATCCGGCGCGTCAGCACTGTTGTTGATCCAACAAATACGTGATGAAGCCCATCGATTTGCCATTACAGGACATCGTCAACGACGCGGAAAAGCCCAAAGGCAATCAACTTTAGAAGAAATCCCGGGCTTGGGACCGAAACGCCGGCAAGCTTTGCTCAAACAGTTCGGTGGTTTACAAGGGGTTACCCGTGCTGGTGTAGATGCTCTGGCGAGCATAGACGGTATCAGTCGGCAATTGGCACAACGGATTTACGATACATTTCATCATCAAGATGGCAGTTAAATTTACTCTACCAACCTATCTGACATTGCTGCGTATTGCCTTGATTCCTTTACTGGCAGTCGTTTTCTATTTGCCTTGGGAATTCGCACGTCTGGCTTGTACGATAATTTTCGCCATAGCCGGTTTAACGGATTGGTTGGACGGGTATCTGGCGCGCAAAATGGGACTGGAAACTGCTTTTGGTGCTTTTCTGGATCCGGTTGCCGACAAATTAATGGTAGCCTTTGTGTTAATTTTAGTGGTTCAGGCCGAAGCCGATCCTTATCTGGCAATTCCTTCCGCCATTATTATTGGTCGCGAGATTACCATTGCATCCTTACGTGAATGGATGGCTGAAATTGGTCAACGTACTAAAGTTAAAGTCTCGCAATTGGGCAAGTGGAAAACCACTGCTCAAATGTTAGCCATCAGTTTTTTGCTGTACAGAAATGACCTTTGGGGCCTGCCGATTTT
>RFQK01000263.1 GCA_009925045.1 Methylococcaceae bacterium | reverse complement strand
GGCTTCATCCAAGGGTTTGATAAAACGCATGTTGACCACCGTAGCACCCAGTTGTTTGCCTACTTCCAGCGCCGCTGTCACCATGCTACCCCACGCCAGAATGGCAATCCGACCACCTTGGTGACGAATCTCGCCTTTGCCGATAGGCAGTTCGGTCAATGCACTGTCAACGCTGCTACCAGGGCCTTTGCCACGCGGATAACGCACCGAGGCCGGGCCAGGGTGTTTAAAGCCCGTGGTCAGCATTTGTCGGCACTCGTTTTCATCAGCCGGGGCCATGATCAGCATATTGGGTATGCAGCGCATATAGCTGTAATCAAAACTACCGGCATGGGTCGGGCCGTCAGGACCTACCAAGCCAGCGCGGTCGAGGGCGAATAACACATCCAGATTTTGCAAAGCGACATCATGGATCAGTTGATCATAGGCACGTTGCAGGAAGGTCGAATAAATCGCCACGACAGGTTTGGCTCCCTGACAGGCTTGACCTGCGGCTAATGTCACTGCGTGCTGTTCAGCAATGGCGACATCAAAATAACGATCCGGAAAGCGTTTGGAAAACTCGACCAAGCCCGAACCTTCACGCATTGCCGGCGTAATGCCCAGCAATCGCTCGTCTTGTTCAGCCATATCGCACAACCAACGGCCAAAAACTTCAGTATAGGTCGGGTGCGGAGAAGGGGCGGCTTTGGGTAAGAAATCTTTGCTTGGATCAAAAGCCGGTACGCCATGATAAGCCAGAGGATCTTTTTCCGCCGGTGCGTAGCCTTTGCCTTTTTTAGTCACGACATGCAGGAACAAAGGACCGGTCAGATCTTTTAGATTTTCCAGTGTCTCGACCAGCATCTCGACATCATGGCCGTCGATAGGGCCAAAGTAATTAAAACCGAGTTCTTCAAACAAGGTGCCGGGTACGATCATGCCTTTGACATGTTCTTCAGTTTTACGTGCCAGTTCCCAGACGCTGGGCATTTTGCTTAAAGCTTTTTTACTTTCTTCGCGAACGGATGAATACAGTTTGCTGGACAATACCTTGGTCAGATAATTATTCATTGCGCCGACCGGAGGGGAGATCGACATATCGTTGTCGTTCAGAATCACCAGCAGATTGGCGTTAACGTCACCGGCATGATTCATGGCTTCAAAGGCCATACCACCGGTGATACTGCCGTCACCGATAATCGCTACCATTTTCTTATCTTCGCCACGCAGTTGTGAAGCAATCGCCATGCCTAAGGCAGCACTAATCGAGGTGCTGGAGTGGCCGACACCGAAGGCGTCGTATTCACTTTCATCGCGAGACGGGAAGGCCGAAACGCCGCCTAAGGTGCGAATAGTCGGCATGCGATCTTTGCGACCGGTCAGGATCTTATGGGGATAGGCCTGATGACCTACGTCCCAGACCAATTGGTCGACCGGGGTGTTGTAGACATAGTGCAGCGCGACAGTCAGTTCGACTGTCCCTAAGCCTGCGGCGAAATGACCACCTGAAATACTGACGGTATGCGTCAGATAACGGCGCAGCTCATCAGACAATTGCAATAATTGCGATCTGTCCAGCCCGCGTACGTCAGCAGGGCTGTTGATAGTGCTTAAGAGTGGTAAGTCTTCTGGCAAAGTCATGGTGTTGTTATTCCTTTAAAACTGCCGGTATTATCAAGATCAATGGCTACGTTCAATGATGTACAGTGATAATTCACGCAGTAAATCGGCTTCCGCACCAAAACTGCTTAAGCTGGCAATCGCCTGTTCATGCAATTCTTGTGCTTTTTGTTTGGCGCCCGCCATCCCCAACAGAGCAGGGTAGGTGGGTTTGTCATTATCAGCGTCCTTACCTTGGGTTTTGCCTAGAGTTGATGTGTCGCTTTCAATATCCAGAATGTCATCCTTAACCTGAAAAGACAGACCAATACATTTAGCATAATGATCCAGTTGTTTGGCTATAGCGGGGTCTAAATCCGTTTTTGAAAGCGCAGCCAAGTTGACACTGGCACGAATTAAGGCGCCGGTCTTATGGATATGCATATTTTCCAGTTCAGGAAGTGTCAGTTTGGTGCCGACAGAGCCGAGGTCAATTGCCTGTCCACCTACCATCCCCTGAGAGCCGCTGGCGCGAGTCAGGCAGTGGATCATCTTAAGACGTGCTGCAGCATCAACTTCAATACTCGGGTCGGTGGCTAGGATTTCAAAAGCTTGTGCCTGTAAGGCGTCGCCGGCCAGAATGGCTGTCGCTTCATCAAATGCTTTATGGCAAGTCGGTTTGCCGCGACGTAGATCATCGTTATCCATGGCAGGTAAGTCATCATGGATTAAGGAGTAAACATGGATAAACTCAACGGCGCAAGCTGGTGCGTCTAACACTTCTTCTTTTAAGCCCAAGGCGCGTCCAGTGGCATAAGTCAGTAAAGGACGCATGCGTTTGC
>RFQK01000262.1 GCA_009925045.1 Methylococcaceae bacterium | reverse complement strand
GTTCACCAGTATCAGGTTTTTGGTGGGTTTTCTACTTATAGTTTGGCATCGGCTGCAAGCTCTACGCCAACTGCGTTGCAGACCTCAGTGCTGGCGGATGGAGCTGTTAAGTTTCTGGCGACAGGTTCGAGCAACGGTGCCATCAGTAGCACGACTGCTGATGATGCTTACCGTGTATCCGTCAAATATGATTCGGTGCAGACCTTGTCGTTACGGGGTGGTTCAGACGCTAGCAATGGTTCTTCGGGCTTTGCTTTGGATTTTGGTCCGGGTGTCAACTGGTCTGGCGCTACCACAGCTAGGAATACGCCTGCTAAAAATCTGGTTTATAGCCAGTCTGGATTGAATGAAACCGCCCGTAATGATGGGAGCATTTCAGGTTCTGTTGTTATCAATCTGGTTAATGATACGTTTACCGGTATCAATGGTGATGATTTGGTCAGTAGCGGTAAAGCCGTTTTGTCGGGTTTACCTGCCGGAATAAGCGCCAGCATTTTACGCAATAGTGCTAATTCGGTTCTGCTTAGTTTTACAGGACAGGCTTTAAGTCATCAGGCAATTGATAGCAGCACAGTTTTTATTCGATTTGCCGATAGTGCCTTTACTTCCGGACAGGCCGCTACGGTCACCGGCAATGGCGATCACGCCATTGCGCTTAATTTTCAGAATCAGCCCGTATTGCTGTATTCGAATAATACTTTTTACGAAGCGGCAGGTAATAACGGGGCAATCGCCAATAGTTTGGTGATTAGTCTGAGTGGCGATACTTTCTCGTCCTCTGTTGTATCCGCTAATAAAATTGACACTATTGGCTTACCTCCTGGCCTGAGCGCAAATTTTGTCCGAGTTGACGATACCCACCTGCTGGCTACACTTAGTGGAACGGCTACCAATCATGGTGTTAGCAATAATCTGAACGCGCTGACCTTCAGGTTCCTGGACGGTGCGTTTACCAACACTGCCTCTGCAGCCCAGGTCAGTAATGCCGTTAATAATCAGCTGAAAATAGATTTTGCCAATCCGGGTGCGGTAATCGCTTTTTCCGATACCAGTTTTACCGAAGCGGCCAATAATAACGGATCGATTACTCAGACCCTCACCCTCAATCTCAGCGGCGATAGTTTTACTGGAAATACTGGCGATAATTTATTAGCCGGTAAGGCTGTTGTTAATAATTTGCCGTCCGGTTTGACAGCCAGTTTGCAGCGAACCAGTGCAAGCACGGCGGTTCTGTCATTGACAGGTAATGCTGTAGCGCATGCCGCAGTGAACAGTGTTGGTAATTTGGGAATCAGCTTTTCCGATACTGCCTTTACTGGCGGCAATGCGGCGAATATTGCCCGCGCGACTAATACGAATATGCTGGCCATACAGTTTACTGATCCGCCGGCATTGAGTTATTCGTCTTCGACATTTTTAGAGTCTGCTGACAACGATGGCACAATTGCCAATACCCTGACCGTCACCTTGCAGAATGATACCTTTAGCAGCAATGTTCTGAGCAAAATTACGCCGGTCAATGTTCCAGCTGGACTGACGGCCAGTTTTACCCGCGTCGATGACACCCATCTCACTATCAGTCTCGCCGGTACCGCAAGCGCGCATACCAATCTAAATGATATTAGTAATCTGGGTTTTACTTTTCAGAATGGAGCTTTCACCAATACTGCCGTAGCCAGCGGGGTGAAAAATTACGCCAAGAATGATCTTGGTGTTGATTTTACCAATTACGTGCTAATAACAGCACCGGTACTCAGTTATTCTGCCGGCGGATTTGTTGAATCTGTTGCCAATGATGGCTCTATTGCCAATCACTTAATCATCACCCTGACCAAGGATACTTTTGCCAGTGATGTGATTTCGGCTGGCAAAGTTTTATTGTCCAATTTACCGGCCGGCTTGCAGGCCAACTTTGTTCGTCTGGACGACAATCATCTGGATTTGAGTTTAAGCGGTTCTGCTACGCAGCATGCGAACGCAAACGACAGAGGGGATCTAAGCCTTACTTTTTTAGATGGGGCTTTTACAAGCACTGCTCGTGCAGCGAATGTAACCAATTATGTTAAGAACGATCTGAGTTTGGATTTTAATGATCCCCCCTCATTGGCATATTCGGCAAATTCTTTCACAGAATCCCCGCTCAACAATGGCAGTCTGGCCAATACCCTGACAATTACCCTGTCAAATGATCAGTTTGCCGCTGATGTTGTAAGCGGGAATAAAATTCAAGTTTCTAATCTGCCTGCAGGCTTGACGCCAGTATTTACATTCGTTGATTCGACTCATATAAGGGTCAGTCTGAGTGGAACAGTATCACCGCATGCCAATTTGAATGACGTCAACAATCTGACCTTTAGCTTCTTAAGCGGTGCTTTTGTTAACACCGCTTCGGCGGCTAATGTGGTTAATGCGACTAAAAATGATTTG
>RFQK01000261.1 GCA_009925045.1 Methylococcaceae bacterium | reverse complement strand
CATTTACAACTCCTCACCCAATTAACCACCGGTATTACTCATATGTCGCAATATGACCGGTTGCTCGTTAATATCAAAAAAATGTCGTTCCGGCTTAATTTCCATAGAGGCAATAATCGCCTGTTGCAACTTAGTCATATCATTGGGATATGAACGGACTATCGCTTTCAGATCAACCGAATGTTCATTGCCTAAACAGAGTAATAAGCGTCCCTCGGCAGTAAGCCGGACACGATTACATAAATGACAAAAATTGGCGCTATGCGGGGAAATAAAGCCTACCCGAGTATGACTTGCGGCCACCTGCCAATATTCAGAAGGACCTCCACTGGAATCACGCAACGGCATTAAGGAAAAAACCGCTTCCAGATCTGCACGAATCTGCTGACTAGGATAAAAGGCTTCCGCCCGGTTATGGCCATTGACTTCACCGAGCGGCATCTCTTCGATAAAGCTGATATCCAAAGCCTTTTCCACTGCAAAATTGACCAAATCAACCACTTCCAGATGATTGCGTCCTTTCAAAATCACCGCATTGAGCTTAATTCGTTCAAAACCAGCGGCTTTAGCGGCATCAATACCATCCAATACACGCTGAAGGTCACCGGTACGGGTGAGTTCGCGGAATTTATCAGGGTTTAAAGTATCCAGACTAATATTTAAACGCTTAACACCCGCAGCACGAATCTGATCGGCAGTAGCCGCTAATTGTGAACCATTGGTGGTCATCACCAGTTCTTGCAAACCCTCCAGCTGGCCTAAATTTGCCAATAAACCCAAGGCACCTTTACGAACCAGCGGCTCACCACCTGTGATGCGGATTTTTTCTACGCCCAGACCGACAAAAGCCCGGCATATAAATTCAATTTCTTCCAGACTCAGAATTTGCTGACGGGGCAGAAATTGCATATCTTCCGCCATGCAATAAACACATCGAAAATCACAGCGATCAGTGATCGACACCCGCAGATAGTTAACCTTGCGTGCAAAGCGGTCAATCAAAACACTAGAAAGCGGCGTATTACTCATTAATCTATGCTAAAAAGTACGATTGAGGCATCTTAACACAGCCCCCATGCATGAATTTACCTTGTTTCTCACGAAAATTTCCATTTACTATTCAAATCTGCATATCAATCAGATAAGCTAATAATCTGTGAATGACAGTGCTATTCGACACTCAATACTGATAGCCCAATCAACCCATGTCTAACAAAATTACCTACATTCTGTTGATACTCTGCTTAGGTTTAAGCTCAAGTGTCTTTGCCAAAAGCCCTAAACACAAAAAAGCGCCTGTAGAAGAACCTGAATTGAGTCGCGAACTGGATTTATCCATACCCACTGATTTAGAAGACGAAATGGGTCTTGATGATGACAGTAATCCGAATCATCCGTTTAAGCATAAATCTAAGACCGAAAACCCTACACTGCTTAACTCAAAAAACAAAAAACGCGCGGTAGACCTTGATTGCGGCATGGCTGTGAATCCATATGCTCAGTCCGATAGCTCAATTGGCAACCGTCTCACCGGTGAATGTGATTTTAAATACCGTTACTGATATCGCCCCCCGCCCAAACACCGATACCTAAGGTAAAATGCTGATTTAGAAAATCCATAGGCCATCTTTCATGTCTTACCGCTGTTTTTACCCTATCCTGCTGTTCGCTGTCAGTCTTAACTTGGCTGCAAGTGATAAAGATTTGATTCGTATCGGCGCAATGGCTTCTGGAACCCTCGCCTGGGAACTTCAAGCTATGAAAGATCAAGGCTTATTGGATAAAGCTTCATTCGAGTTGGAAATTACCCCACTCGCCAATCAGCAAGCTGGCAAAGTCGCATTGCAAGCCAATAGTGTCGACATGATCATTTCGGATTGGATCTGGGTGTCAGGTATGCGCAGCGAAGGCATCCCATTCACCTTCACCCCCTATTCCAACAGTGCTGGGGGGCTATTAGTGGCGGCTAACAGTAACATCAAAGCCATCAAAGACCTTAAAGGTAAAAAGCTGGGGATTGCCGGTGGCGAGTTAGACAAAAACTGGTTATTACTTCAAGTATTAGCCTCGCAACAAGGCCTAGATCTGGCCCAATCTGTCGAAAAGATTTATGGTGCCCCTCCATTACTGGAACAACAGCTTAAAGCCGGGCGAATTGACGCAATCCTGACCTACTGGCAGTTTGCTGCCCGCTTGGAAACAGAAGGTTTTCAACAGCTACTCAGCGGCGAAGAGATTATTCGCCAGCTTGGTATTCAGGAAACTGTCCCTAGCCTGGGCTATGTATTTCGACAAGACTGGGCTGAACAACACCAAGCCGGTTTACACGATTTTCTGCAACTGGCCCATAAAGCTCGCAACACACTCTGTAGCGATGAGGTTGCCTGGCAAAAAGTCGCTTATTTGACCGATAGCAATGAGCCGGTTAC